>NZ_JBFROV010000014.1:542729-567648 GCF_041471725.1 Vibrio sp. 10N.261.51.F12
ATCGATGTTATTGGCATCGAAGGTATTGGTATCGAAGGTATCAGCGTCGCCTGACTCTGCAGACGCCTCTGACGGCATATCCATTTGCGAGAACTGAGCAAACAAATCATCAATATCTGCATTATCAACCGCTATGTCATCCGCGTTATCCGACAACTCAGGCGAGGCGGCTTGCTCTTCAGACCGGCTCAGGTTTTCTGTATCTGGCACATCCTCTTCCGAAGCTTCCAGATCAAATGCTTCTGACAATAGCTCATCCATCTCAGCTTGATTGATGGCCCCCTCTTTCTCCAAGGGTTCATCCAAGCTTGGTTCTTCGAAACTAATATCGGCAAACAAGTCATCGAGTTCTTGCTGGGAAACAGGGTCTGCGTCATCTTCATCTAGGTTAAGATTCAGATCCTCAAGATCATCAGCTGGAACGGCAACATCATTAAGTGCTCGTTCCATTTCCTCTAGCCCTAGAGCCTTCTCACCATCTTTAACGCTGATACCGTTATTACTGCTATCTAGGTCAACAAAGCCGATATCAAGTTCACCATCATCACCAATACTGGCGAACGGATCTTCCTCATCGTCAAGGTTGAAGTCCAATTCACCTTCATTTAAGTCGCCAAAAATATCGTCTTCGACTGGATCACTGCTTTCTGGCGCAGTGTTGTCCACATCGTTATTACTTTCAAAATCACCAAACAATTCATCAGAGAATAGATCGTCGTCTTGTGATTCCGCGACAGCCGCACCTGCACCGGCTATTGCGATATTAGATGTGTCGTTCGTCGACTGAGCTTGAGCTTCTTCCTCAGGGTCTTTTCGCTTTCGTGTGCGCATGAAGAGCATCACTAATAAGCCAACGAGCGCCGCCGGCAAAATAGCCAGTAAACCAACAATCCACGGGTTCGCAAGCCATGTGTCCATTGTGGTTGGGGCCAAACGTTGCATTTCGTCTTGTTTGCGTTTTTCTTCCAATAACTGACGTTCTACTTCACTACGAATACGCCCTTCATTATTGACCTCATCTTTCAGCGTATCCACCTGCTGCTGAACTTCAGAAAGCATCAATCGCAACTGGTGGTTGCGTGCTTCCAACGAAACCAGCTCACCTTCAGAACGTGTTAACTCTTTTTGTAGCGTACTCGTCAGGTTGGCTTCGACGGTACCGGTTGATGCCGGTTTGTCGGCCTCCTTACTATCGATAATTGATTCGCTGGTCGAAGGGGACGCTTCTGAAACGGGCTTCAACTCTTTTTTCTCTGGTTTGGTTACCTGAGGAGGGGTAGATGAAGGTGTGACCTTAACTGGCTTCGCAACTTCTGGTTTAGTAACTTCTGGTTTAGTAACTTCTGGCTTAGCAACTTGTGGCTTCGCCGTTACCGCAGAATTGAGCCTTTGTTGATGCGCCGCTAACACCGACAACGCTTCTTGACGATCAACCTGATTTATCTGCACTGGCGACGGAACACGTAGGCGGTTGCCTGGCATCAGCTTATGGATATTCTTATCTTCGAAAACACCCGGATTAAGCTCATAAAAAGCATAAATAGTTTGCTGTACCGTTGCGCCAGCAGGTTTAAACTTTGACGCAATAGACCACAAGGTTTCGGACTTGGCTGTTGGGCCGTAATAGCGAGAAGGTTGCTCGTTCAATTGAACCACCGCTGGGCGCACTGGTTCTGAATATTGTGGGGCGTCCAACAATTCACCATTCGGGCCAGAAAGGCGAATAGTATCAGCGCTGAAAGATGAAGGAGTTGTCGCTCCAACTAGTGCTAAGGCCACTAGTAGACGCTTTAAAAAATGATGCATGGAAGGCTCAGCTGTCTGCGATTGTAAATACAAAACTTATCTCTGTACTATATCGGATATTTCTCTCAAAACTATAGGTTCTCTGGGAAAAAACACGAATCAAGCATGATAATCGCATCAAGTTCACACCATAAGATACAACAAAGGCCTCACTAGGAGGCCTTTGATTAAAAACAACACAAATTTTAGAAGTAATCTCGAATCAGTACTTCCGCAATTTGAACCGCATTCGTTGCGGCTCCTTTACGGACGTTATCAGCGACTACCCACATGTTAAGACCACTGTGGTGGCTAATATCGTTACGAATACGACCGACCATTACATGGTCTTTCCCACCCGCATCTCGAACCGGTGTCGGCATTTCTTGGCCATGGAAAACCTCAATACCGTCGGTTTGCTCAAGTAAACGCGACGCCTCTTCTGCGTCGATCGGCGTGCTAGTCTCAATATGTAGCGACTCCGCATGACCATAAAATACTGGGACTCGCACACATGTGGCATTGACCATAATGCTTGGGTCATTGAATATTTTTTGCGTTTCCCACACCATTTTCATTTCTTCTTTGGTGTAGCCGTTATCCATAAACTGGTCAATTTGTGGAATACAGTTAAATGCAATCTGTTGAGTGAAAGCACTGTTTTCTGCTGGTCGGCCATTTAATAATGCCGCCGTTTGACCCGCTAACTCGTCAATACCGGCTTTACCTGCGCCCGACACGGATTGATAGGTCGACACATTAATACGCTCAATACCCACCGCATCGTGAATCGGCTTTAACGCAACCAACATTTGAATAGTTGAGCAATTAGGGTTAGCAATAATATTACGGTTACGGAATTCAGCAATCGCCTCAGGGTTCACCTCAGGAACGACAAGCGGCACATCAAAGTCATAACGGAAATGTGAAGAATTATCGATAACAACAACACCTTCTTCTGCTGCAATCGGTGCCCATTTTTCGGATTGTTCGCCACCTGCAGAAAAGAGTGCGATATGAACCTGTGACCAATCAAACTCTTCCACATTTTCAACTTGGACGCTTTTACCGTTAATACGATAGATTTTTCCTTCGCTGCGTTCGCTCGCTAAAAGGTAAACATCGCCCATAGGAAACTTACGCTCTTGCAGCACTTCGACCATAGCTTCACCTACAGCACCTGTTGCTCCGAATACAGCGATATTAAATTGTTGGCTCATTGGTTTACCTCTATTTGAAACCCTAACTGTGCCAAAGGTGCCAAATTACAATTAGCATCACCCTTGACTCGGACAGCGCCATATTCGCGTCTGTCCCAATAATGTTTACGCATATTATCAAAACCGTTGTCGTTGTGGATCTCACGACGAAAAACGGCGTCATCCTTACGAACGTCGTAGATAATCTGCGTTAAGTTATGAAGCACCGCTTCATTCCACTCTCTACTGAGGGAGACTTCTGGAATCGGCGCTACTGGTAATAATGCATCTGGATTGGCGCGAGCATCTAATTTCATAAACTCACAAAAACGATTAAAAATCATCGTCGTTCCGCGTGCTTTCCCTTCTAGACCATAGCCTGCGATATGAGGGGTCGCAAACGTTAGCAAAGGTAGTAACTCAAAATCAACCTTTGGCTCGAATTCAAAGACATCGAGAACCGCGGTAAACCCATCATTTTTTTGCAAACGACGTTTGAGCGCTTGATTATCGACCACCGGTCCACGCGCCGCATTGATCAGTATTTGATCACCGCGAAACTGATTGAGCCGCTGTTCATTAATCAGGTGATGCGTAGGAAATGGCCCGTCTTTCGTAATAGGCGTGTGCGTTGTCACCACATCAGCCTGCTCAAGCAAAGTATCTAGGTCAGTAAAAGTGCGAGTGTCCCCTTCTTGTTGCTTGATAGGGTCATTAATTAATACACGTACGCCGATACCTTCGAGACATTGTTGAAGATAACTGCCTACTTGGCCACAACCAACAATACCCACCGTCTTATCAAAGATAGAGAAACCTTGTTGCTGGCCAATCACCATTAAGCTGCTCATGACGTATTCCGCCACTCCAACTTTGTTGCAGCCAGGAGCCGCCGTGAAAAAGATATTCTTTTCGCTTAGCAGGGCTTGGTCGACATGGTCCATACCCGCTGTTGCGGTGCCAACAAACTTCAGTCGATTCGCTTTCTCAAGCAACGTCGCATTCACTTTGGTGATCGAGCGGATCATTAGTGCGTCAACATCAATCAAATCGTCCGCTGTGAGCTCACGCCCAGGCATCGCTACAACGTCACCAAGCTGTTGAAATAATTCAACAGCATAAGGCATCGCCTCATCGACAATAATCTTCATTACTTAGTTCCTGATGGGTACCTTTTCTAATAGGGGTGAATTGTGCAAGATAAACGTCAAGGTGTCGAGAAAGGTTTCACCGAAGAAAACGTGCGGCTCACCTATTAGGTACAAGCAGCATTCGGTGATGCGACTATCTACACCTTACTTATGTTGCTAGAGAAGTACCTGCTGAGTGGACTTCTGGATAGTTTTCTTTTGTACAAAGAAAAATGCCCGTCCTAAAAAGGCCGGGCAATATCCAGAACAAAAGGATTTCGACCCGCTCTCCAGGGAGTCAAAACTTGCGTCTGCGACTGAGGTTAGTCAGTCAGCTCTGGAAACTTCTAAACTGAGCATCCAGATACCGAAGCTAGAAGCTAGAAGCTAGAAGCTAGAAGCTAGAAACTAGAAACTAAGCTTGGTATTTTTTAATCACTAAGGTTGCATTCGTGCCGCCAAAACCAAAGCTGTTTGACATCACTGTATTCAACTCTTGTTCGCGAGTTTCAGTCACAATGTCTAGGCCTTCAGCAGCGTCATCGAGAGTATCGACGTTGATGCTTGGGGCAATAAAGCTATGGTTAAGCATCAGCATTGAATAAATCGCTTCGTGCACACCAGCAGCGCCAAGCGCATGACCCGTCATGGCTTTTGTTGCTGAAATCGCAGGGCTGTTACCGGCAAACACTTCTTGAATCGCGCCAAGCTCTTTAACATCACCGACCGGTGTAGACGTACCGTGAGTATTCACGTAATCAACACCATCGACGTCTTGCATCGCCATCTTCATACAACGCACTGCGCCTTCACCTGATGGAGCGACCATGTCGTAGCCATCCGATGTTGCACCGTAACCGACGACTTCACCGTAGATCGTTGCGCCGCGAGCCAATGCATGCTCAAGCTCCTCAACAACAACCATACCGCCGCCACCAGAGATAACAAAACCATCACGGTTTGCATCGTAGGTACGTGATGCCTTCGTTGGGTCATCGTTGTACTTAGTAGACAAAGCGCCCATGGCGTCAAACATCATCGTTTGTGTCCAATCCAGCTCTTCACCGCCACCAGCAAAGACGACGTCTTGTTTGCCAAGTTGAATCAGCTCCATCGCATGACCAATACAGTGTGCTGATGTCGCACATGCTGAGCTCATGGTGTAGTTAACGCCACGGATCTTGAATGGCGTAGCCAGACAAGCTGAAACCGTTGAAGACATCGTACGAGGTACCATGTAAGGGCCAACGCGCTTAACGCCTTTCTCACGAATCGTATCAACTGCGATCGTTTGGTTAAGTGCAGAAGCACCACCAGAACCCGCAACTATACCAGTGCGATCATTTGAAACCTGTTCATCTGACAATCCAGAATCGGCAATAGCCTGCTCCATTGAAAGATACGCGTACGCCGCCGCATCACCCATAAAACGCATTTTCTTACGGTCAATGTGCTCAGCAGGTTTAATTTTCAGATCGCCCCAAACTTGAGAACGCAGGCCCATTTCTTTAAACTGCTCAGAGGCGTTAATACCAGAACGGCCTGCTTTTAGAGACGCTAAAACTTCTTCAACGTTGTTACCGATGCTCGAAACAATACCCATACCGGTAATTACGACTCGTTTCATGTGACATTCCTATAAATTTCAAAACTGCTAAATAATAACGAAGTTACGGGATAAAAGTGGTCAGCTTTCCCATAAATTCGTACAATTCACATCAATTACTGCAACTGATGCCCCATAACTGTAGTTGTGATAACGACTATACAATGGGTATAACACAAGTTAAGTGTCAATATTATGACTTCTATCACTCACGCTCAACTCGATTGGAACGAAGCTGGTACACCCGTTTCTGACCAATTTGACGACGTTTACTTCTCTAACGTAAACGGACTCGAAGAAACACGCTATGTTTTTTTGGAAAAAAACGGCCTTCCTCAACGCTGGCACGACATAGAAGATCGACGCTTTGTCATTGCCGAAACAGGTTTTGGTACTGGGTTGAACTTTCTTGCTGCTTGGCAACAGTTTGAGGCATTTCGCCTACAGCATCCCGATGCCGCACTAAAAGAACTGCATTTTATTAGCTTTGAAAAATACCCGCTCACCAAAGTAGATCTCGCAAAAGCACACAAAGCTTGGCCTGAACTAGAGACATTTGCCAAACAGCTGCAAGCGCACTATCCCATAGCCGTGCCTGAATGTCATCGAATAGTCCTCGCTGACGGTATGATTACCTTGGACCTTTGGTTTGGTGACATTAAAGATTGCATGCCATTAGTGCCAACACCGGAACAAGGTGTGGTCGATTGCTGGTTTTTAGACGGCTTCGCGCCAAGCAAAAATCCAGAAATGTGGAACCAAACCCTGTTTAACGGCATGGTCAAACTCGCGAAGCAAGACGCAACCTGCGCAACGTTTACTGCTGCAGGGTTTGTACGTCGCGGTCTCAATGAGGCTGGTTTCAGTATGAAGAAGGTAAAAGGGTTTGGCACCAAGCGAGAGATGATTGCAGGTAAACTTGAACACAAACAGCCTTACAGCAACTTTGACCCATTTTATCAACGCACGACACCAGAAAAAATTGGCAACATTGCTATTATCGGCGGAGGTATTGCCAGCGCCAGCCTAATCACGGCCCTCTCAAGACGCGGTATCGCCTCAACCCTATTTTGTAAAGACGCTCAAGCGGCTGAAGGGGCATCAGGAAACCGTCAAGGCGCAGTGTATCCGCTCCTCAATGGTGAACACAAAGGGGTATCGAGAGTCTTCGCGCCATCTTTCTTGTATGCAAGGCAATTTGCGGAACAAGCCAGCGCATTATTTCCATTTGATCATGATTGGTGCGGCGTCACGCAACTGATGTGGGATGAGAAATCTGACATCAAACTCAACAAAATGCTCAAGGGGCAGTTTCCTAGGCCACTTGTTCATGGGTTATGTGCGCACGAAACCAGCCAAACATTAGGCTTGGCGTCTCCATTTTCGAGCGTTAGCTACCCGCTAGGAGGATGGTTATGTCCCGCGCAGCTCACACAAGGTCTCATAAACCAAGCAGAAGAAAATCAATTACTCAATTGTCACTTCTCCACCAATGTGACTGCGGTTAAACCATTAGCCAATCATCAATGGTCAATTGAAACCGCCCCAACAGCGTCGGCAGAAGCGCATTCGAAATCCGTCAGTCACCAAGAACAAAATCATGCCGTGTTTGACCTTGTTATCATTGCTAATGGCCATGAGTTTGCGCAATTAGAGCAAACTCAGCACTTACATCTGTCAGCTGTGAAAGGACAAGTCAGTCATATTCCCACTACGAGTTCACTGTCACAACTGAAAACCGTATTGTGCTATGACGGCTATTTAACGCCCAGTAATCCTGCAACCAATACCCACTGCATTGGTGCGAGTTACGATAAAGATAACGTCAATCACGATTTTGATGCCAATGCTCAGTTTGACAACCAAGATAAAATAAAACGCTGCCTTCCCGATACGGCTTGGGTTAACGACATTGATACCTCATGCAATCAAGCACGCCAAGGCGTAAGAAGCGTCAGTCGTGACCACTTACCATTCGTCGGGCAAGTCACGGATTTTGAGGCCCTTGAAACACTACACGGTCACTCACCCAAGACAATAAAAGCCGTGCCTGAACATCACAATTTGTTTTGCATGTTAGGACTAGGCTCTCGCGGTTTAAGCTCTGCACCTCTTGTCGCCGAGATGTTGATCTCACAGATCTGTGGCGATCCACTTCCGCTCCCGGTTGATTTGTTATCCGGCATGCACCCAAGTCGAACCTGGATTCGTCGAATAAAAAAATCACGACCTTTGTTTGGATAACGAGTCACCAATTATCATTTAAATCAGGCTCCATTTACTCTCAAATAAGGAGGCGAAAGCCTAACGCCTCCTTCATTACTTCATGTACCCATGACTATATTCATTCTAAGTCGTCCACTGTCCCTTTGTTTGTTTGCTTAACCGCTGTCTCCGGTGTCCTGTCTTACATTTGAGCCGGATCTCTCCGGTTTCAGCACTCTTACAATAGAGATTACGTGTTAGAACTGAGACAAGCCGTGAACCACAAAGGATACTTAACTGCTTGCATAGACACTATTGCGAACAGCTCCCATACTGCAAGAAAGCATAAGGAGAGCAGCATGAAATGGACGCAACAATTCTTCATATATTGCTTGCTATGGACCGCGACAGTGGATGCAGATGTGAACCCAGCGTCGAACTCGACACCCTATGTCCTGTTTGTTAACCCCGGATACGAAGAAGACAGTTTTTGGTATAACGTGATCAATTACGCACAAGCGGCAGCGACGGACCTCAATATCAATCTTGAGGTCGTTCATGGAAACCGTAGCCCACTCCTTGCTCAACAACGCCTGAGTCAAAAAATATCTCAAGGGGCCACGCCGGACTACATAATCTTAGTCAATGAAGCTCAAACGGGAAGGAAGCTACTTGAATCGTTGACTGATGTTTCCTCACACGCTTTGTTTGTCGTCAACAATCTTAATCCAACCGATTTAGTTGAGGTGCAATTGGAGCCTCACTGGCAACAACACTTGTTACCCGGTGTGTTTGCAAATAATTTTCGTATTGGCTACCTCACCGCTAAAGCCCTTTACGACAAGGGGGAGCAACGCGGTGGTGATGTATTGCTATTTTCTAGCGACACCACGCCTGCCTCAACGATGAGAGAAGCGGGAGCGGTCTCTTTTTTCACACAAATTGATGGCCTAAACGTTGTCCAGCACACTTACGCTAAATGGGACGAAAACACAGCTTATGGCGAAGCAAAACGACTCTTATCGTTGCACCCTAATATTCGCTATGTATGGACAGCGAATGATCAAATGGCTTTTGGCATCCAGCGAGCATTAGGAGAGAGAGAAGAAACAATCGCCGATCGAGATGATGTGTTAATCAGCACCATCAATACCTCTGAAAAAGTGCTCAGTCAGCTAAAAGAAGGTCAAATAGCGGTATTGGGCGGCGGTGATTTTACCGCTCTTGGGCTAGCACTCATTAAGATACATCATCACAGAAATGGCGTTGAGTGGCCACAGCGCACAAGATTCACTCTCTTTAATTTGATAGATGAACCCTCAGCTTTGTATACCGATTTATATGAGAAGCGATGGGCAGACATCGACTTTAAAGGCATCGACCTCAACAATAACCCTGTAAATCCTTTCATTCAGATTGCAATTGATCAATAAAAATGCGCTTTTTTGTAAACATTTATTGGCAAATGGCGTGAAATGGTAAACATGACCGTTATTTAATGGCATGATCGCCGCCGCGATATTTTATCGCTACCCTGACAAGACGAGTCGAAGCAAGCTCCATATTGCTTGGCTCTATTTTTTACCCTTCACATTTTGGTTTTCTATGAAATTTGCTTTTTTGCTCTTTAGTTTACTGTTTGCTTCACTGCAACCCAGTTTTGCCTCAACGGATACCGTGCCGGTAGGGCTAAGACCATGTTGCGCCTTTGGAACAGGCCTAAAAGCAGAACTCGGCAGCGTCCCTGTGCCTTTTTTCTCGATCAACAACGTCCTTGATATCGAAGACATCGATGCCCACGAGTTTAATGACGGCTCCTCGAGTGTCGTCGGCAGTTTATTCGGCGCATCAAAAGAATCGAACGGTCTGATTTTTTCTAACAAGGGCGGATTTATCGATACCGCGCACGTTCGTGACACTGCTGATTTCACCTTCTATCTCTATCACTCAATAAAAAACCGCGATAGCGATACACTGTCTATTGAATTAACCGAAGAGCTTCGCGAGCGTCGTATTGAACTGAGCAAGTTGGATCAATTAGATTCCAAAAAACACGAAGAAGCCAAACTGGCCGCATTATTGGCCTTTCGTTTAGCGCAGTGGCACGAGATTGCTCAATGGTACGGGCTCGTTTCAGTTGGGGGGTTCAAAGAATATCCCTCTGCGTTTTCCCCAGAAGATTTGTACTCCAACATGCTGGGCGCGCATATTGCTTTAGAGATGATAAAAATCAATCCGAACATCACACAGAAGAAATTTGTCATTCTTTTTCCTCAGTACTTTCGTAAACATTTGAAACGACTTGATGCTCAAGACAAAGACACCACCATTGACCGCTTTAAGGCGATTGATGGTATCTGGTGGGACAGTAGCAAACGCCTACCTGACAAATGGGTGGTGAAAACACGTGATTATCATTTCAGTCTTGATTTAGTCCCGAACGGCGTGAGTGACGGTACGCCATCTTCACTCAGTGAGTATGCGCACTTAGAAGAATTCGGACAGTTTCAATTGGTAAAAGCTGACAACATCAAATCGTTTGATATACTGCCCGACGCTTTGAAATCAAAAGAAATATGGACGTTCGAGGATTTTCAAACGCTCGCTAACATCGCCAAAGCCGAAGATGATAAGCACACTAACAATCGCAATGACGCATTATCAATGAAGTTGAATTAACGCTATGACTGACATGCAAAAAAATACCGGTATCAAACGTATACTTCTCGCTACTAAATACTCTTGGTTTGGGTTGATGGCGGCTTGGAAACACGAAGCAGCGTTTCGACAAGAAATGGTCGGTCTTTTAGCGGCAGTAGCAATAGCCTTTGTACTTGATATCACTCTCATTGAAAAAGCGGCACTCATTGGCAGCGTACTCTTTGTCATTACGGTGGAGTTGATGAATTCAGCGGTTGAAGCGGTTGTGGACAGAATTGGCTTGGATCGCCATGAGTTGTCTGGTCGAGCCAAAGATCTAGGCTCTGCTGCCGTATTTGTTGCTATTGGATTCGCCCTACTCATTTGGGCCAGTGTATTGTGGACTCACTTTGTACGATAAAAACGGCAACAAAACACGTAAGTCACTCTGTATTGAATCGTGCTTCTAATATGAAAAAGGTCTGCTCATAGTGAGTAGACCTTTTTTGAATGGATGTGGTGGAAAGCGATGCGCAACAATGATTATTCGAACCAAATATTCATATCAACAGGCGACATTAAATAACTCGGAAGCACCGTTCAATCAACCTCACCACCTACGATTTCTGACGCTTGGCAACGAGTGTAAATTTGTAATCACTCGATTTAAAATAATTCCGGCTGTATTCAAAGACCGTATCATCATGTAGGTGACCACGCGTTCGCTTCTCTATGATAGGTTCGCCTAGCTCAATACCCAACAAATCAGCAATATCTTTCGGTGGAAGAACTGGAATAATTTCTTGCTCACTCCGATCAATCACCAAGCCTTTCTTATTTTCTATGAAATCATACTTAGAAGCCTGCATCACTTGGTAGGTCAGATCTGGGAACATCTCGGTCGGCATCCAGGTTTCTTCCACTGTGATAGGGTTTTCATCCAGAAAACGAACACGTTTAATGTAAAAAACTTGGTCACCCTCAGACAAATTTAAATGCTCTGCCATCGTTAACGACGCAGACTGAACCTCAAATGCCAATACATCACTATGTGTCACGCCTTCTAGATGCGCCCATTTCTCTGCAAAACTGCTTTGTTGATAAATATCGTAGTTCACTTTACTTTCTTTCACGTACGTTCCGCTGCCCTGCACGCTTTCTAACTCTTCGTTTTCTACCAATAATTTCAATGCTTGCCTAACGGTGACACGACTGACAGAAAATTCTTCGCGCAACTGGGCTTCTGTTGGCAAAGCTTCACCAACTTTGTATTCTCCAATACTAATTTTTTCTCGAATAGCATCGGCTATTTTTCGATACATTGGCAAACGAGCCATTTTAACCTCTTCAAAATAATACACAGGAGCGCAGCATAGCCTGCGCGGCTTTAATTCCGAGGAAATAATCAACCACCTGGATTCTCGGTCGTCTCTTTGTGTGCTGAACTACACTTACTCACTAAGGTACCCTCATAACCTACATGATACGAGTTGTCTTATGTATGACAAGTATTTGTTTGCACCAAATTAAAATTAAACAATACAAATAATACAACATTAATACATATATTAACTCAAATTCGATCTTGATCACGGAATATTTGTATCTAAAAGGTATTATTCAATCATTGTTGAATGACACAGCAATATTGGAATGTGACAACGGGACAAAGATTATGAATTTGACATCTCTTACCAACCCATCGCTAATCAACCTACAAACGACGTTTACGAGTCGTGATGAGGCGATAAAAGCACTTGCCGAACAACTAAATCAACAAGGCAAACTGCATAATAAAGACGAATATTTACGTGCTGTATTTGCACGAGAAGATGAAGGACCAACGGCTCTTGGAGAAGGACTTGCCGTCCCTCATGGCAAGACAGATGCCGTCAAAGAAGCCGCCTTTGCGATGGCTACTTTGAAAGAGGATCTAAAGTGGAAAGGTTTAGACGAAGACGAGGATGTAAACCTCATCTTCCTTATTGCTATTCCAAATGCCGAAGCCGGCTCTACTCACATGCAGCTCCTCACAGAATTAACCACTACCCTAGTGGATGATGATGTCCGTGAGGCGGTGCTCAATGCTACAACTATAGAACAAATTTACACGCAGCTTAGTCGAGAAGAAACCAAGCCTGAGAGCACCAGCACCACTGCGGCAGACGCACCGACAATTGTGTGTGTAACAGCCTGTCCAGCGGGTATTGCTCACACTTACATGGCCGCTGAGTACCTAGAAAAAACCGGTAAAAAACTTGGCTTTAACGTCCACGTTGAAAAACAAGGGGCGAATGGTATTGAGGATCGCCTGACAGCCGATCAACTAAACAACGCCACCGCCGTCGTATTTGCCGCAGAAGTGGCCATCAAGGAAGTCGAGCGCTTCAACGGTATTCCGCGCATTGAAGTGCCGGTCGCCGAACCCATTAAGCATGCAGAACGCATTCTAAACGATGCAATCGACGCGGGAAAAAACAGCACCGGGGTCGGTCGTACATTGGCCACCGAAGACAAGCCGAAACGATTGCCGCTCAAAACCGAGCTCAAGCAAGCGCTTCTATCTGGTATTTCTTACGCCGTACCCTTGATTGTTGCTGGGGGCACCGTTCTCGCAGTCGCCGTTCTTATTGCCCAAATTTTCGACTTGCAAGATCTGTATGCGACCGATGGGTCGTGGTTGTGGATGTATCGCAAACTAGGTGGTGGCTTACTTGGTACACTCATGGTGCCTGTATTAGCGGCCTACACCGCTTATTCGCTTGCTGACAAACCGGCCTTGGGTCCTGGTTTCGCCGCTGGTATTGCCGCTAACTTAATTGGCGCAGGATTCCTTGGTGGCGTAGTCGGCGGCTTACTTGCTGGTTACATCATGCGTTGGGTGAAAGAAAACATCCGCTTGAGTCCTTCATTCAACGGCTTCCTAACGTTTTACTTGTACCCAGTTATTGGCACGTTAGTCGTCGGTTCATTGATGCTATTCGTTATTGGCAAGCCGGTCGCTTGGTTAAACCAAGGGCTTACTGATTGGCTCAACGGCATGTCAGGAACGAATGCACTGCTGCTCGGTGCTGTGATTGGCCTATTTGTCTCCTTTGACCTTGGCGGTCCAGTCAACAAAGCCGCTTATGCGTTCTGTCTTGGGGCGATGGCTAACGGTGTTTACGGCCCTTACGCCATCTTTGGTTCAGTGAAAATGGTCTCCGCGTTTACGGTTACCGCCTCAACCATGATTGCGCCTCGCCTATTTAAAGACTTTGAGATTGAAGTCGGCAAGTCCACCTGGCTGTTAGGTCTCGCTGGGATCACTGAGGGTGCCATCCCAATGGCAATAGAAGATCCTATCCGTGTTATTGGTTCCTTCTTACTTGGCTCTGTTGTCACAGGGGCAATGATTGGCGCCGCAGGTGTAGGCTTATCGACTCCTGGTGCTGGTATCTTCTCAATATTCCTACTCCACGATGCTGGACTCGGTTCTTTCACCGCTGCCGCAATCTGGTTTGGTGCTGCACTTGTCGGTACCGCCATTTCAACTATCACGCTGCTAGCATGGAGATCCCATGCCATAAAAAAGGGCAAATTTGACGCCCAGGTAGCGACTCAGAACTAACCATTAGGAAATGGAAGGGCGCAGCAGAGCTGTGGCCCTTTCGAAATATCTGCTCTCCCAATTTAAAACTAATTTCGTTACTGCTCAACAAGCTATAGGTACACAATAATGACTACATCACGCGTTCATATCACTCCACACATGCACTGGGATCGTGAATGGTATTTCACTACAGAAGAATCTCGAATTCTATTGGTGAACAACATGGATGAAATCATGCAGCGTCTGGAAAATGACCCTGACTATAAATACTACGTTTTAGACGGTCAAACAGCAGTACTGGAAGACTATTTTGCCATTAAACCAGAGAACAAAGAGCGCGTAAAAGCACTGGTTCAAGCCGGAAAACTCATTGTCGGCCCTTGGTACTCGCAAACAGACACTATGCAAGTGGCGGGAGAGTCCATTGTACGAAACATGCTTTACGGTATTCGTGATTGCCTTGAACTCGGTGAACCAATGAAGATTGGTTACCTGCCGGATTCATTCTCAATGAGCTCACAACTACCGATGATCTATAACGGCTTTGACATCGATACCGCGATGTTCTGGCGTGGCTGTTCGGAGCGTCATGGCACCAACAAAACTGAGTTCTTATGGCAATCCAATGACGGCTCTGAAGTGGCTACACAGGTACTCCCTCTCGGGTACGCGATTGGTAAATACCTTCCTCAAGACGAAGAAGGCCTGCGCGCTCGCCTAGATAAATACTTCCCTGTATTAGAAAAACCGTCAGTGACAAAGGATATTTTGTTACCAAACGGCCATGACCAAATGCCAATCCAAAATGACATTTTTGAGGTCATGGATAAGCTTCGTGAAATCTACCCAGAGCGTGAGTTCCTAATGAGCCGCTTCGAAGAGGTATTTGATCGCATTAAGGAAGAACGCGACCAACTTGATACCATCAAAGGCGAATTCAATGACGGCAAATACATGCGCGTCCACCGTACTATTTCTTCGACGCGCATGGACATCAAGCTTATTCATGCTCAAGTTGAGAACAAAATTGTTAATATTCTAGAGCCACTCGCGTCAATCGCTTGGACATTAGGGTTTGAGTATCATCATGGGTTGATCGAAAAAATGTGGAAGGAGAGCATGAAGAACCATGCCCACGATTCCATCGGTTGTTGTTGCTCAGACAAGGTTCACGCTGAGATCTTGAACCGCTATATCCTAGCTGACGATATGGCGTCAAACCTTATTCATTTCTACAAGCGCAAGATTGTTGATCACATGCCTGCCCGTGAGGGTTGCGACAAACTGGCATTGTTTAACTTGTCGCCTTACGAGCGTGAAGAAGTCATCAATACCACGATTACCATTCGTGCCAGCGAATTCAGCCTATTTGATGAAAATGGCATCCAAGTCGAGTACTTTATTCAAGACCAACGAGTGATTGATCCGGGTAAAATTGACCGTCAGATCGTTCATTATGGTAATTACGACCCGTTCATCGAATACGACATTCAGATCAAATACGTAGTGCCAGCGATGGGGTACACCACGCTGCATATTCAAGGTAATGAAAAAGGCAAAACCAAGGTTGCAGTACAAAAAGATTACTTACTTGAAAATGAATATTACCGAATCAATGTCAACGATAACGGTACATTAACCATCTTCGATAAAGAAACCTTGATGACATACGATCAAGCACTTCGTGTTGAAGAGGGCTCTGACGACGGTGATGAATATGATTACTCACCTTCTCGCCAAGAATGGTTGCTGTATTCTGATGAATTCAAAGCCCAGACCCACATCACTCATGAAGGTTATCAATCTGTCGCCAGCATCAAGCTAACAATGAATGTGCCCGCAAACCTTCAAGAACGTGAAGCACGCAGCGGTCAAAACGGGTTTGTCGGTATCGACTGTCAGGTCGTATTAAAACAAGGCTCTCGTCGCATCGAGGTGCGCATGGAAGTGGACAACCAAGCCGACGATCATCGTATTCGCGTACTAATTCCAACACCGTTTGTCTCTGAAAGCGTTGTGGCCGATAACCAATTTGGTCTCATTACCCGCCCAACCAATGATCCGGCGATGGACGTGTGGGAACAAGAAGGCTGGAAAGAAGCCCCTGTTCCTGTGTACCAGTTGATGAACGTCGCGGCGGTAGAAAACGACAAAGGTGGGCTTGCGATCATGACTGGTGGCTTGCGTGAATTTGAAGTCATCTCCAGTAAGGGTGACGAGGCGCGTGACACCTTCGCATTAACCTTATTACGTGGCGTGGGTGTGCTCGGTAAAGAAGAGCTCTTATTGCGTCCAGGGCGACCATCAGGGATCAAGATCCCAACACCAGAGTCTCAGACTCGTGGCAAGCTGGTATGTGAATTTAGTCTCTTTGGCTTTGAAGGCAATCACATTGATGCCAACATCATGGCTGAAGCCCGTGATAACGTTACGCCTATCGAGTGCTATAACAAAATTCCATACAACGCGATGAAACTAAACGTTGGCACTCAAGATAAGCCACTGACATTCTCGCTATTAAATACGGCGAAACAAGGTGCCGTGCTCAGTGTTTTGAAGAAAGCTGAAGATACCGATGCGCTCATTCTAAGAATGTACAACCCTAGTGAAAATGACGAGATAAGCGATACCGTATCGTTCACTCAACCGGTAGCATCATGGCTAGAGACTAATTTGGCTGAAGAAGTACGCACGACTGACGTCGAAAGCGAATCAGTGGGCATACTAAAAGCCTGCCAAGCGAAAACGTTCCAAGTGAAGCTATGCTCCAATTAAGATTTTCTTCGTTAATTTGAGTCGCCATAAGAAATCCGTTCAGTGTATGCTGCTCGGATTTCTTACCTGGCAACAACATGTACACCCAAAAAAGTGAACGGTAAAATGTCTTTGTTTAAGTTAGATAATGTTATTCAAAATTACGCATGGGGTAGCAAGGAATCCATTACTAATCTCTTTGGTATTCCTAACCCAAAATCAGAACCTCAAGCCGAGATTTGGATGGGTATTCACCCAAGTGGTTGTTCCAAAATAGCCGCAACTCAGCAACCACTCTCCGAGTTAATCGCGCAAAACCCTACCCGCTTATTGGGCGACTATACTGAAAATCGATTCGGCGATTTACCCTATTTGTTTAAGGTATTAGCCGCCGAAACACCGCTCTCTATTCAAGTGCACCCAAGTAAACATAAAGCAGAGATCGGCTTTGCTCGCGAGAGCGCGCAGGGTATTGCCATGACTGCCGCCAATCGAAACTACAAAGATCCTAACCATAAACCCGAATTGGTTTATGCGCTTACCCTGTATAAAGCGATGAATGGATTTCGCCCAATCAAGCATATCATTGCTCTGTTTAATGAAATCAATATCGAGTCACTCTCCTCAGAGTTAGCCGCATTAACAGACAACCAAAATAACGAAGGATTGCAACAGTTCTTCTCTGCCATTATGTCACTCAACGGTGCCCGAAAAGATGCCGCTCTCAACGAGCTTTATTTAGCATATAATCGCTCATCTGCAACGGCAATGGCACGTGAAGCGCTCTTGTACAGCGCCGACTTCAAACAACATTATCCGGACGATATTGGGTTATTGGCCCCATTAATGCTCAATACTATTGAACTCTCTCCCGGCCAAGCCATGTTCTTGCATGCAGAAACCCCTCATGCTTACGTCAAGGGAACGGGATTAGAGATTATGGCGAACTCTGACAATGTGCTGAGGGCGGGTTTAACGCCGAAATACATTGATGTCCCTGAGCTTATCGATAACACCCGATTCACCTCGATGGACCCAGATACAATAAAACTTGAACCAATACTCAAGGACGGAAAACTCAGCTATCCGATCCCTGTCGATGACTTTGGATTTGATATTTTGAACGCTACAGAAAACCGCGATATACAATACGTGCGTAGCGCTGAGATTATCTTTTGTGTGGCCGGTGACGCGACTATTTCCTCCGCAGACCAATGCATATCACTCACTGCAGGCGAGGCTATTTTTATTGGCAATGATACCGGTAGCTACGACTATCAAGGTAATGGAGTATTGGCGAGAGCGTACAATTAATCACAAGATGCCTTATCGTTTTATTCATCCAAAATGATGAACGACACCCTAACTGTTTTTCTGATATAAAAAGGCTTGACCCTCCCCCTAGGTCAGGCCTTAGTTTTATCTCATGCTTATTCAACGATGGTCAATCTAATGGGATGCTGTAATCAATCGCCAAAAGGCGGAACCACACAAATCGGAAAACTAATAAAACTCGTTGCCGTGCTTTTTGTCATCATTTTTTCATTAGCCTTGTTGTTTCCAAATTAATACGCTCACCATGGCGATTCATCGCCTAGCCTCGAACAAAAAATTGCCATTCTCAATTCGAGCCAATTCCATTAAAGTGGCTCAATATGCCGACGACCAATGGATTATGTGTGAACCTACGACAACTTGAAGTCTTTTACGCCATCATGAAAGCAGGCACCGTGTCCGGAGCAGCCAAGAATCTGCATGTGTCGCAACCTAACGTCACACGAGTGCTCGCGCACACAGAGCAGCAATTGGGATTCACGCTATTTGAGCGAGTAAAAGGCCGATTAGTCGCCACTCCAGAAGCGAATACGTTACTGCCCAAGGTCGAGAGCATCTACGGCCAGCTTGATCAATTTCGGGCGCTAACGAACAAGCTTAAGAAAGGCCAACAACATATTCGTGTCGGTGCCCCTCCCGTGTTAGCCAGCCACTTTCTGGCTCCACTTGTCGCCAATTTTTATCAATTACACCAGTGTTCCGTTGAGCTTGTCACAGGCAACCGAAATGAGTTATGTGACGGATTACTCAATAATGAACTCGATATTGCCGTGACATTTGGCCAAGACACACCCGCCGGTATCTCTCACCAATTACTGATTGATACGTCGATGCAAGCGCTCATACCTCTGCCTTGTCATGACCTAATTCCGACCGAACACGCTCCGGTTCCAGAGGTCGCGCTAGAAGCTCTGTTGCAACACCCCCTAACCGTCATCGCATTAGATAGACGCGACCCATTGGGGCAAAAACTGACCTACGCGATTGAGCAAATCGCCCCTAGCTTCAGCCCCTCCCTGACCGTAAGAAGTTACGCTGCAGGCGCTGAGCTTGCCAAACTTGGTGCTGGCATTGCAATCGTCGACCCATGGACGGCTGCGCAATACGCTAACCATGGCGCATTACAACTTGCCAACCTACACCCAGCGGTTAATTGCTCAGTGTCACTGTTAACCAGTGATGTGCATCCACAGTCAATTACCGCGAAACAGTTTTTAAGCGCACTACACCGCCACACTTAGCTTTACCCCAATTGCGGTCAGTCAATACGACGCGCTTTCGTTTTAGCACTCATCGATGATGCTCACCGCCTTTGGGATAACATTCACGACAAAGGCTCATAACGTAACGTTATAGGCAGCATACAACTGAGTATTCGCGCTCATCCCTTCTAAGCCCTATCGTAATGACAACGCCATAGTAGCTTTAACAAAAGGGACACCATGAATATCTCTCAACCCTATTTACTTTTCCTCGGTGATGTCACCGATCCTCTCTCCGCGAAAACGGCCCGTGGCATTGTGAAATGGCGCCCTGATGTCTGCCTTGGTCAACTACGGCTAACCGATAAGACCGTCTCTTTAGGTCTAACGAATCTTTCGCTCATTCAAGCCAAGGAGCTCGGTGCAAAAACTCTTGTCATCGGAACGGCAAATGCCGGCGGTTTTATCCCACGAAGCTGGGTCGAGACCCTCATTAGCGCCGCCAACCTCGGCTTTGATATTGCCTCTGGCATGCATCAAAAATTGAATGATATCCCAGAGCTTGCGGCGCTGGCTGAGCAAGGCGTGACTCAATTATTTGACGTTCGCCATTACGACGAACGCCTGAACGTCGGTACGGGTAAAAAACGTCAAGGTAAGCGCCTACTTACCGTTGGGACAGACTGCTCCGTAGGAAAAATGTTCAGTGCGCTTGCCATCGAAAAAGCACTCAATAACAAAGGTATCGACAGTCAATTTAAAGCCACGGGGCAGACTGGTATTCTTATTGAAGGAACAGGGATTTCCGTGGATGCGGTAGTGGCTGACTTTATTTCGGGTGCTGTCGAGGCCATTAGTCCTAGCTTTTCAGACCATCAGTGGGACATCATCGAAGGACAAGGCTCACTGTTTAACCCCTCATATGCCGGCGTGAGCTTAGGGCTCATTCACGGCGCACAACCCGATGCCTTGGTCCTTTGCCATGAAATCGGGCGTGAGCATATCCGCCACCTTCCCCACGCCCCACTTCCGACCATAGAGCAGACTATTGATGCCAACCTTTTAGCGGCCAGTGTGACCAATTCCAAGGTTCAATTTGCAGGGATTTGTTTAAATACCTCACGACTCGATGAACCTACAGCAAAGCAACTGTGTTTAACATGGCAAGAACAATTTAACCTTCCCGTGACAGACCCAGTGCGATTTGGGGTAGATACTATTGTAGAGCACCTGTCTTCGTTATGAACTCGCCACGTATGAACTCGCCGCGTATGAGTTCACCACGTAAGAAGGTCTCCCGATTGTATAAGCACGACGCTATGAGGGCACTATTAATTATAAGGGCGCTATGAATATTGAAAGCCGTCACCACTCGATTAAGCTGGCTAAGCCATTCACCATTTCCCGAGGGACGCGCACACATTGTGAAGTGGTACGCGTAACCATTCGCTATCAACAACATGTTGCCATAGGTGAATGCACACCCTATCCCCGCTACGGTGAATCCGTAGAGTCTGTGATGGAACAAATTCAGCAATTCAGCCAAGCCATTCATTCGCTTACACCTCACGAAGCTCGCTTAGCACTTCAACAGTGTCCGGCCGGCGCCGCACGAAATGCTATCGATTGCGCCTTATGGTCGCTGGAGGCCAAAGAGAAAGGACACGTTTTTCCATCGCCCTACTTTGCTATTAAGCCCAGCATCGAGACGGCAATGACGGTTTCCGTTGGCGATAAAGCAACAATGATTGAACAAACCCAGCAATACGTTAAAGAAGGCGCAACGCTGCTCAAGGTCAAACTAGACGGCACCGATGTCATTGAAAAGATGACCGCTATCCGTCACGCCGCCCCACAAGCTCGAATCATTATCGACGCCAATGAAGCATGGCAAGATTTGCCACTTGAGACTTTGTTCGATGAGCTCGCGACCCTCGATATCACTATGATAGAACAGCCTGTACCCAGCGGTAGAGATGAACTACTGAAAGGCATTGATCACCCAATCCCATTATGCGCCGATGAAAGCTGCCATACGCGAGCGGAATTGGACTCGCTAATAGGGTGCTATGAGATGATTAATATTAAGTTAGATAAAACAGGCGGGTTAACGGAGGCGCTTGCCCTAGAAGCCAAAGCACGCTCGCTAGGGCTGAATATTATGGCAGGGTGCATGTTAGGTTCATCGCTAGCGATGAAAGCTGCCCTTCCAATTGCGACCAATGCCGAAATCGTCGACCTTGACGGCCCAGTGCTGCTTGGCAGCGACGTTGAAAATGGGCTCAGTTATCAAAATGGTACCGTCATACTGTAATGTTTTACTGCGTTAGTAACAATCGAGCCATAGAGTATAACTCCATGGCTCGATTCATTATTGATTAACCTGGTGTGGCTTGGTTATGTCTTCGAATCACCACTCGCAAACGTAACAACATCAGCGTTGCTGCGACGGTCAACCCTGTGAGTATGCCTACCCAAAATCCTTCCTCTCCCATTGCAGGAACCACGTAATCGGTCATGCCAAAGACTACGCCAATAGGTAGCGCTAATCCCCAATACGACGCAATGGCTAAGAACATTGGTACCTTGGTATCTTTGTAACCACGCAAAGCGCCGTTTGCTGACGTTTGTAAGGCATCGCTAAACTGATACATCGCCGTAAACACCAAGAGTGTCGCCGCCGTCGCGCTGATAGCAGGATCGGTAGTGTAGAGCCGAATAATGACGTCAGGGAAAAGCAAGAACATCGCCACCGATAACAATGACATTAAGCCAGCGACCACAATACCCATTTGGCTTCGCTCCAGTGCGCTTTGGTTATCTTTCGCTCCTAAAGCGTGACCCACTCGGATCGTAATACCAAAAGAGATACTCATCGGGATAACATACGTCATGCTCGAGATATTCAACGCGATCTGAGCCGCCGCAACGTTTTCTGCCCCGATACGAGCAATCAGCAAAGCAATCACGGCAAAAATACTGCCGCATACGGCGATATTCATCCCAATGGGCAGGCCAAGCCTCAAGAGATGGCTGATCTCTTTCATTCTTGGTTTCGCGTCATTGAAACGAATCATACTTTTAAAGTGATGATGTCCCTTGATGTAGGAATACAATAGCGCGGACATCAACCAATATACTAAGCTTGTTGCCCAACCACAGCCGACCGCGCCCATTTCAGGAAAGCCAAACTTGCCATAGATAAGCACATAGTTCACTGGAATATTTACCAGCAAGCCTAATACCGAAATAATCATTGGAGCCTTGGTATTGTTCATCCCTTCACAAAAACCATTTAGGGTATAAAACAAGGCGATACCCGGCACACCAAACGCCAAAGCAAAGGCATAGTCACTGGCTATAGGGATAATCTCAGAGGCAACACCAATCCATTCTAGAATCGGTTTTGCACTCAGCAGATACGCAATTAGCAAGAGGCTTGAGATAAACGCTAACCAAAGCATCTGAATGAATTCGACAGAGATGCTGTCAAAATCACGCGCACCGCGGTGAAAAGCCACCACTGGCGTCAACGCCATAATAATGCCACGCAATAGCAGCAATACAGGGATCCATAGGCTAGTGCCAAGTGCAATCGCAGCAAGATCAGCAGGACTGACTTGTCCGGCCATAGTGGTATCAACAAACCCCATTGCTTGGGTCGCGAGTTGAGTGAGTATGATTGGCGTTGACAATGTCATTAACGCACCGGATTCACGGGTAAAACGGGGTAAAAAAGGACGAGCTTTAGTGTGCATGGGGGTTCAAACACCAATAGAAATACACCAATAATGGCGGGATGGCAGTGTGCATTTTTAGGGTGTGCCCTTGGGGCGGCGACAATATAAACGTCATTATTCTCAATTTCAAGCCGCCATTAACTCAGAATTGTATTGATGTTCGACACGAAAGCACGCAAAATAGCGCGCCTTGCCCTATCTTTGGGTATAAGGGCTCTCAAAAATACCTCTATGTTCAACGTATTAATATTGAGTTCCCACTCTCCTACCCCACTTATTGAGTACCACTATGAGTTTTGAATCCTTAGGATTATCTGTTCCACTTCTTCGCGCTATCGACGAGCTTGGTTACACCAAGGCATCGCCAATTCAAGAAAAAGCAATCCCGGCCATTATCGAAGGCAAGGATGTGATGGCGGCTGCCCAGACTGGAACAGGCAAAACTGCAGGATTCACTTTACCGCTACTTGAAAAGTTAAGCTCGGGCCAAAAAGCCAAAAGTAATCATGTTCGTGCATTGATCCTAACCCCTACCCGTGAGCTTGCGGCTCAGGTCCACGACAGTGTCGTCAAATATGGTGCTCACCTACCATTGACATCAAATGTTGTGTTTGGCGGCGTTAAGGTCAACCCGCAAATGCAAAAGCTTCGTAAGGGTTGCGATGTCCTTGTTGCGACCCCTGGTCGATTGCTTGATCTCTATAGCCAAAATGCCGTTAAGTTTTCGCAGCTTGAGGTATTGGTCTTAGACGAAGCCGATCGCATGTTAGACATGGGCTTTTTCCGCGACATCAAAAAGATCTTAGATCTGTTGCCAAAAGAACGTCAAAATCTGTTGTTTTCTGCCACATTTTCACCAGAGATTCGTTCCCTAGCAAAAGGCTTGGTGCATAATCCGGTTGAGATTTCCGTCAACCCGCCAAACTCAACCACCAAATTGGTTGAGCAAAGCATTTACGTTGCCGACAAAAACCAGAAGTCAGCCATCCTTGCTAAGCTCATTGAACAAGGTAATTGGAAACAGGTGCTTGTGTTTAGTAAGACTAAACACGGTGCTAACCGTCTTGCTCGCTTTTTAGAAGGCAAGAATATCTCTGCGATGGCCATTCACGGTAATAAGAGCCAAGGTGCACGAACCAAAGCTCTTGAGCACTTTAAAACCGGTCAAATCCGAGTGTTGGTTGCGACCGATATTGCCGCTCGTGGTTTAGACATTCCTCAGCTGCCACAAGTAGTCAACTTTGAGTTGCCACACGTTTCTGAAGACTATGTACACCGTATCGGTCGTACTGGTCGTGCTGGTGAAACGGGCAAAGCCTATTCACTGGTTTGTGCCGATGAAGCAAAAGAGTTGTTCGCCATTGAAAGGCTGATCGGCGAAGTACTGACGCGAAATGAAATCGAAGGTCACAAGCCTGTGCATCCACTGCCAGCATCAAAGCTAGGTGGACGTGCCCCGCAAGTGAAAAAACCGAAGAAACCAAAAACTGGTCATTCAGATGGTCAGCGCACCACAAGCAGCAATCAAAAAACGAAGCAGCGCCAGTTTGCTAAGTCAGATTCTGCGAGCAAAGAAGGCGGCAACGCCAATGCGCGCTCAGGAAATAGTGCAAGAAGACGTCGTCCAAAACCGGCCAACAATGCGCCAAAATCCCAATAACGGATGAAGTCCCTGCCTAATCAATAAAGTAGGTAGGGACAATTAAGCACCAACAATAGAAAAGGACCATT
>NZ_JBFROV010000014.1:568367-668112 GCF_041471725.1 Vibrio sp. 10N.261.51.F12
AATGGTCCTTTTCTATTGTTAATTAACATACTTATTGAAGACAAAGAATTGCAAACGTAATACTAAATGGATAGGTATTTTTTTGACACCTCGTCAACACCTTGACACTCATTGCGCCACATCATCATTCTATAAATTAACCCGAAAACCTATTTTCACTTATTTCTATTATTTGTTAAATTCGCGTCAAATATATAATAAAGGCTTATATCATGTTCGGATTTTCTCGCTCAGTTAATATAAGAAGTACGATTCTTATTGTATTTCTTATTCCAACATCACTTCTTATCATTTTAATTGGCATTCAGATCAGCAAAACAAGTGAACAAGTTGCGCAAGCCGAGATATCCCAGGAGTCTGTAGAACTCTTTCATTTGTATGATGAAGTTGCCCATCAGTTTGCTGTTGAGCGTGGTCTAACTGCAGGGGTGGTGGCAGCCAAAGGTTTAGGGGCCCAAGTGGAAGCCTTACGGAAACAACGACAAAATGCCGATCGTGCTTACCAAAATCTTATCCGCTTTCAACCTGCACATATCGAGCCGGTATTATTTGATAACCTGATGGCAGATATCAAGCCACAACTTGAGAAACGCGCTAATATTCGGTCTCAAGTGGATGCGCTAACTATCAAAGATTCTCCTTTTGCTTTTTACACGGCAATTAATAGCCTAGCACTCGATAATTTATCGGTCCTTCTTACTCAAATTAGCGACACGCAGCTAAAGCTTCAGCTGCAAGGGTTATTAGAATTACTCGTCATCAAAGAAGAAGCCGGAAAAGCACGTGGCGCGCTGAATGGTGCATTTGCTGCTAAACGTTCATCTTTAGATTCCTATGCGAATATCAACAATTACATAGAAACAGAAAAAAATGCGCTACGACAAGCAAACCTGTTGCTTCAAGGCGATATTCAACACCAACTCACTCAGGCGACTCGCAGTAATACATGGCGTGAGGTGAACACCATACAACAGCAATACCTCGCCCAAAAAGCCTCACTCGACAACCTCAGTGGCCCAACGGCTCAAGTATGGTTTTCACTGGCAACGCAAAGAATCGGATTGATTAAGTCATTGCGCGACGCCTTTGCGCAGGATATCACTCACACTGCATTGAAACTTGAAACACAAGCAAACCGCTTGCGCTTTGGTTACATTGCATTGGCGCTATTTATTGTCGTACCGCTTACTATCCTCGCTATCCATTCCGTTCGCGCGATACGCAGGCGAGTCGCGACATTCACTCAACAGCTCGATCACATAGCCAAAAATAAAGATCTTACCTTGAAGCTAACCAGCTCAAAAAATGATGAGCTCGGTGAAATTGCCTACCATTTTAATTACCTTACGGACAGTTTAAGCCAGGCACTGAGTAAATCACTTGACGTAGCTAATCGCACGGAACAAGAGATGAAGAGCATGAGTCACTTGGTTAGTCAGGCCCAAGAAGTCAGCCAACAAACCCACTTACGCTGCGATAATATTGCGACAGCCATGACGGAGATGTCTCAGACCAGCCAAGAAGTGGCAAGCATTACCGTCGATGCACAACAAAGCGCTGACAGTGTGAAAGACAAAGCGGTTGAGTGTCACCAACACGGCGAAGCCTCGTTAGCCACAACAACCCGTTTGATTGGTAGTGTTAACGACACTTACACGTGCCTAGAGAGCCTTGAACAGCAAACGGTGAACGTGACCGAGATTCTCGATAATATTAATGCCATCTCTGAGCAAACCAACTTACTCGCCCTAAATGCCGCGATTGAAGCAGCACGAGCAGGGGAACAAGGCCGAGGGTTTGCCGTTGTTGCTGACGAGGTTAGAACGTTGGCACAGCGTAGCAAACAGTCCACAGAAGACATTCGTCATCTTTTGGATAGCATCAGTGACAACGCTAAAACCTCGTTTGGTAATATGCAACAAAGTCGAGACGCCAGTTACACGACTCAAACGAAAGTATCGGAAACCAACGATATGATGGACGCACTGATTGTGACCGTAAAAGAGATCACCGACTTCAATACGAGTATCGCTACCGCATCAGAAGAACAGTCTCAAACCACACTATCCGTCGAGTCTGATATCGACAACTTGTTGACGTTGGTTGAAACCACCAACCATACTGTCGCGAATCTTCATAACGAGATGAATACCGTCAAACAACGAATGTCGGAGCTGGTGCAAGAAGTGTCTGATTTTAAGCTGAATGCTTAATCAGATAGCGATTCATTAATGCTGAAGTAGCCGGAGGAAGGTGCGCAATGTGGCACTTTCCTCTGAATGGCGGTGGGAATAAGGTGCAGATAAAGGCAAGTCGTTAACGCCATCGCAGGCTAGGCATCAAGATGCCTTAGAGCTCGCATAAATGACACTGCCACCCTTGATGGTATCAATAATCTCTTTTGAGACAGCTTCTGGCAAAGCTGGACAACCCCAACTGCGCCCCAAATAGCCATTCTTTTTAATGAACGACTCATTCGCATAATTCGCGCCATGCACCACAATATAACGCTCACGGGCATTGTCATTCACACCACTTGTCATCCCATCTAATCTTAGTGAATAGCCATTTGACCCATAGTACGTCGTATCAGTAACAAACGTACCTAATGAGGTCTTACGTGAATTCACCGCATTGGAAAAAGCCGTCGCTTGTTTTGCGCCACTATTGACACCATGAGAGACATAAGTGTTAAACACTAAAGATTTCTTATCCATATCAATGACAAAGAATCGTTTATCAGTCGATGGTTTTGAATAATCAATGATAGTTAGCAACGATTTTTTACGCTCTGGGGTTTTACGATAAGCGATGTACGCATCTTTAAATAGTTGAAAATCAACGACACCGTCTAATGCTGCACTTTGGTATATTCGTTTCGCTATACTTGTGGGTATTTCTGTTTCGCTGCGCACATTAGTTGAAAATATGAGGCTGGTTATGAAAACCATTGCCCATAAAGGAAATAAATTTAGTTTAATCATTGCTACCAAGTAACCAATTAGAACGACTGCATGAGAAGTCTCACGCTCACAATTGACGCAATATTACGCTAAATTTTTCTAACTTTAAATATATTAGGCGATATTTCGACCAATAATTTGAAACTAATCGTGTATTTAATAACTTTGAATATACGGCCTTATTTAAAATCAACAAGTTAAGTTTTTCAATAATGCAGATATTATTATTACTTACCAATACACGCCACACTATTCATAAATTACAATTAACAGTATTTTCCAGTACGGTGAATTTATTTAATCACTCTCTAAGAAAACTGGTTTATCACTATTCAATAAACCATATTTCAATTACTTATCCTCCCTCTCTTTATTCAATTCCATTCATTCTTGTCCAACATTTGTGGGTTCAACACCAAAAACACGATCAAAGTGCTTCAGCGAGGCAATTTTAGCATTCGCTTTTCCTTGCCATTTTGTACGGTTGGCCACCAGCCATTTTTCTTGTGCACCACCGACAATATGCTGGCTCACAACCGCCTCTCTCAGTTCATGCTCGAAAGCGAACGCTTGAGATTCATTTGACGGCGTATTTAACGAGCTCATATGGCTGTCTCTCACGGCAGTAATCGACTTAATTGCCGCACAACTGATAATACCAATATCTGCGGTAAACTGAGCAAAGAAAGACACGACACTATCACCCACCACATCCCTATCATTAGTACGAACCCGCCCTCCCGGCACCCATGTTTCTATGTTGTTGTACTGCGACAAGATATGGGCGGCCTCAAAATTATTGGTGACCACCCTCAATTCTTGGTGTGCGACCAAGTGCTCCGCTATCATTGCAATCGTGGTGCCGATTCCCAAAAATACCGTACTGCCATTAGGTATACTTTGCGCCACTTGCTTAGCGATATCTTGCTTCTCATCTTGGTTTGTCGTTTGCCTCGCCACATAACTGCGATTGGCGAGAGTGACAGGTAAACCAACGCCACCATGATGACGACGTGCAAAACCAAGCCGACACAATTCATTGATATCACGACGAATCGTTTGCGTCGTCATCTCGAAATAATGGGCGAGCTCTTCTATAGAACAATATTCTTGCCCATGTATTTTATCGACGATCTCTTGTTGACGAATACTCAATGGTGGCATCTTTATATAACCTCTAGGTCATAATCATTAATAACCGATTTTGTTTCTTCATTAATATATGCCTGTGGTCTATCGGTAATCATCATGTCTACTCCCCAATGCCCATGTTCACTGACTGTTTCCGGACAATTTGGCGTATAACAATATAATTCATAACCCAGTGACTTAATATATTTCGCTTGCTTGTCGGTTAGGTACCGATAATCACAATGCACACTAAATGCTGACACCGCCAATAATATATAATTCGCATTCGAAGGAATATGTTGCCACAGTTGACCACGTTTAATCTCAGGAAAAATAACACCTAAATACTTTAATACGTCGGTATCAAAACTTGAAAACAATAAATCTGACGTTTTAATATTGCTTTTAATGATCACTGCCTTTATTTGATCGCAAAGCAAGAAAACGTCATCTTCAGGATAGGCCTTTATTTCTATATTTACCTTTGTACCGTTGTTTTTGGCAAGCTCAAGTGTTTCGCTAAGTGTCGGAATTGTCTCTTTATTAAATTCCCAACCAAACCAAGAGCCTGCATCGACCGTTTGAAGCTCTGCTTGAGTCATCGATGAGACTTTCCCCGTCCCATTGCTACATCGGTCAATGGTTTGGTCATGTATCACCATTGGAATATTATCTAAACTTAACTGAACGTCAATTTCAATCCAATCACAATGATACGCCTTAGCAAGATTAAACGCCGCCAATGTGTTTTCTGGTGCAATGCTTGATACGCCTCTATGTGCGGTCGTTTTCATGGCTCGTACCTCTATTCTTCTATTAATTTAAAAACTCTAAAAGTAAGTAATTTGAATGCTTTTGAAATTCGGTGTTCTTTCAAGTTCAAATGAAGAATCGCAAACCTACGTTACCGTTTTATTTCACAACAATTGAAAATGAGTGAACATAAAACGACAAATTAAGTTCATTTTTCTGTCACCTAAGCGTCATTAAGTTCATTTAACTTTCAAGTGAACATTTTGGCGGCGATAACATTATCCCGTCATTTTTTATTAAACGATATTGATGTCCTCAGATAAGGAAAATCTCATGTCAATTAAGACTCTTACTGGTTTAGCTATTACGACAGCGCTATTAAGTACTCAAGTTCACGCTAAAACAGAGGTCGAATGGTGGCACGCTATGGGTGGCGCGCTAGGTCAAAAAGTCAATGAAATTGCAGCTGACTTTAACGCAACCCAATCAGAATACGAGATAAAGCCAGTATATAAAGGCAGCTATGCCGAAACCATGACAAGCGCAATAGCTGCGTTTAGAGCGAAAGAACAACCTGCCATTGTCCAAGTTTTTGAGGTGGGCACCGCAACGATGATGGGTGCAAAGCAAGCGATCTATCCAGTGTACGAGTTAATGGAAGATACTAAAGAACCATTTAATACTGATGATTATCTTGCTGCGGTCACCGGTTACTACACGACTGAAGACGGTCAAATGGTATCGATGCCGTTTAACAGTTCAACGCCCGTTATGTACTACAACCGCGACATGTTTAAAAAAGCAGGTATCGAGACTGCGCCAAAAACATGGAAAGAAATGGAGTCAGTATCACGTAAGCTCATGGAATCAGGCGCTCAATGTGGCTTTACGACGACATGGCAATCTTGGACACAAATTGAAAACTTCGGCGCACGTAATAACATCGCCGTTGCAGACAACAACAATGGGTTTGGCGGTGTTGATACGCACTTCAAATTCAACGATGCGCCTTTTGTAAAACACATCGAGCAAATGGGTGAGTGGTCAAAAGCCGGTATATTTAGATATGGCGGTCGCCAATCTGACGGCATGCCTTTGTTCTACACACAAGAATGTGGCATGACAATGGGCTCTTCAGCAGGTCTGGCTGGCATCCAAGAGAATATGAAAGGCATCGACGTGGGTGTTGCTCAACTGCCTTACGACGATACGTTGATTGAAAAACCACAAAACACCATTATTGGTGGAGCGTCACTTTGGGTTCTTCGTGGTCAATCTGATGCACAATACCAAGGCGTTGCTAAATTCTTTAGCTACCTATCAAGCGCTGAGGTACAAGCTGATTGGCATCAGTTTACTGGCTACCTACCCATTACCAAGGAAGCCTACGCGCTAACGAAAGAACAAGGATTCTACAACGCTAATCCGGGGACGGATACCGCCGTCGTACAAATGACATCGACAGAGCCAACGGCGAATTCAAAAGGTATTCGCTTTGGCAATTTCTTGCAAACTCGCGACATCATCAACGAAGAGCTAGAAGCCGTATGGGCAGGTAAAGCAACCGCTAAAACTGCCCTAAACAATGCCGTCCGTCGTGGTGACGAACAACTGCGTCGCTTTGAGCGCACACAAAAATAACAAAACATAGTTGGTCGCCACCCTAATTATGGGGTGGCGATGCTTAATTGCAGTCCCTTGGAACACTTGTATGTCATCACCTGTTGTCTTTAAAAATAAATGGTTACCCGTCGCGCTTATCGCGCCTCAGTTGATCATCACTTTAGTTTTCTTCATCTGGCCTGCGGGTCAGGCTGTATTTCAATCTGCTCAGCTTGAAGATGCGTTTGGGTTGAGTCGAGAATTCGTGGGATTAGAAAACTTCGTCACATTGTTCAATGACCCCTATTACCTCAATTCCTTTTTGACCACATTACAGTTCAGCATTAGCGTTGCGTTTTTGGCCTTAATCAGTGCGCTTATATTATCGGCGTTTGCTGAGCAAATTGTTCGAGGGTCCACTTTTTATCGAACATTTTTAATTTGGCCATACGCTGTTGCGCCAGTAGTGGCAGGCTCACTTTGGTTGTTTCTTTTTGACCCAACGATTGGTGTTGTCACGGAAATACTGGAGTGGTTTGGTGTGAACTGGAACCCGACCCTCAACGGTAGTCACGCCATGTGGATGGTGATCATCACCTCTACATGGAAGCAAATCAGCTATAACTTTTTGTTCTTTCTTGCTGCATTACAATCGGTGCCAAAATCACTGCACGAAGCCGCAGCAATCGATGGCAGTGGTCCGATTAAACGCTTTATGACCATTAGTTTTCCGCTTATTTCACCGACGAGTTTTTTCCTGTTGGTGGTCAACTTTGTTTATGCGTTTTTCGACACATTTGCCGTTATCCATGCAATGACACAAGGTGGACCGAGTAATAGCACCTCAACACTGGTCTACAAGGTTTATAACGACGGTTTCATCGGGCTCGATCTCGGATCATCCGCGGCACAGTCCGTCATACTGATGGGTCTCGTCGCGCTTCTGACCGTATTCCAATTTAAATATGTAGAAAAAAAGGTGGCGTACTAATGGTTGAAAGAAGACCGCTATTTGGCATTTTCTGTCATGTAATTCTCATTCTCGGCATCCTCTCGATAGCCCTACCGGTTTGGGTGGCGTTGGTTGCAACAACTCATGACAATACGGCATTCGCCACCAGCACTCCGCTGTGGTTTGGCGACTTAGGGTTTAGCGTGTTTAGAGAGTTGTGGAGCAATGAAAGCACCTATAACAACTCAGCACTGCCCATTACGCATATGCTCTTCAACTCCTTTGTCATGGCATTGTGCATTACGGTTGGTAAGCTGACGATTTCCATTCTATCGGCGTACGCTGTGGTTTTTTTCCGATTTCCAGGAAGAATGCTCGCCTTTTGGATGATATTTTTCACCCTAATGCTGCCAGTAGAAGTACGAATCATGCCAACCTTTGAGGTCATCACTAACCTCAATATGCTCAACTCGTTCTCCGGACTCACTATTCCCTTGATTGCGAGTGCCACTGCGACCTTTCTGTTTCGTCAGTTCTTTTTAACCGTACCGCACGAATTAGTGGAAGCCGCTCGTATGGATGGCGCAGGGCCAATTAAGTTTTTCATTGATATCCTCTTGCCATTATCAAGAACCAATATCGCGGCATTATTTGTTATTACCTTTATCTACGGCTGGAACCAATACCTCTGGCCACTATTAATCACTACCGATACCCAGTACTTCACGATTGTCATGGGTATTAAACAAATGCTTGGCGTTGTCGATGGGGTCGTGGAATGGAACAAAATCATGGCGACAACCATTATTGCCATGCTACCACCAGTTATCGTCGTTATTGGGATGCAAAAAGCATTCGTCAAAGGCCTAGTCGATTCGGAGAAATAAATGTCAACGCTCACACTTTCAAATATTGCAAAATCGTACCCTAATGGATACCAAGCGGTACACAAACTGGATCTGGATATTAAGGATGGCGAGATGGTTGTCCTGGTTGGGCCAAGTGGCTGCGGCAAGTCAACGCTATTGCGAATGATTGCCGGTTTAGAAGAAATCACCTCCGGTACGCTGACGATTGATGATAAGGTCGTCAATGAACTTGAGCCCGGCGAACGCGACATCGCAATGGTCTTTCAAAACTACGCTCTGTACCCACATATGTCCGTTTTCAATAACATGGCGTATGGGTTGCGTAATCGCAAGACGCCAAAAGCCGAGATTCAGCGCCTTGTTGATGAAGCCGCTGAGATGCTTGAGCTCTCCCACCTACTCGACCGCAAGCCAAAAGAGTTGTCAGGTGGGCAACGCCAACGAGTAGCGATGGGCCGAGCTATCGTTCGTGAACCAAAAGTGTTCTTATTCGATGAGCCTTTATCGAACCTTGATGCTAAGTTACGAGTTCAGATGCGCCTCGAGATCAAAAAACTTCAGCGTCGACTCGCAACAACCGCCGTCTATGTGACTCACGACCAAGTTGAAGCAATGACACTGGCCGACAAGTTGGTGGTTCTTAACAAAGGTAATGTCGAGCAAGTTGGGTCGCCGCTAGAAATCTACGACAACCCTGCCTCTATGTTTGTGGCGACATTCATCGGCTCCCCTGCTATGAATATTCTGGATGCGCAAGTGGTCGTTGATGGACTTCAAATCGGAGAATCATTAATGCTGAGCACAACGCAAACATTGGATCTTGGCGAGATCAAGCTAGGATTAAGACCAGAACACCTAACGCTAACAGACCATCACCCTTGGTTTAATGTCGACGTTGAATTGGTCGAATCTCTTGGTGCAGACTTATTGCTTTACTGCCAAACGAAAGACGACCAACAACAAAAGCTCGTCGTGCGAGTCGAAGGACACAGTAATATCAATATTGGTGATACGCTTGGTCTAACCATCAATCCTGAACACGTGCACCTATTTGATGCCAAGACTGAAAAACGCATCGAATTTACGCCACATGCAGCGATCAACCAAGAGGTCATCAATGCCTAGCTCGCGACAACCCAACCCGTCTTTCCTAGGTGGTCCAAACCAACGAGATAGCCAGCGCCGGCTAGATAACCCAAAACCACTGGATAGCGTGTCATTAGACACGCTCAAGAATATTCAATGGTTGCTCACGGATGTGGATGATACGTTAACATGGGAAGGTACATTGCCGCCCGAAACGTTACATGCTCTAACCCAACTCAAGGCTGTTGGCGTACATGTTGTTGCCGTCACTGGTGCCTGCGCGGGTTGGTGCGACCAAATTGCCAAGCTGTGGCCCATCCATGGGGTCATCGGTGAGAATGGTGCATTTTATATGCAGAAGAACACCACTGGTTTTCATACTCAATCTGCGCTTCCGCTATCAACAATGAAACGGCAACAAACACGGTTACTCGAGCAATTGCAAACGCTGCTGGATGAATACCCTGACATTCAATTTGCTGATGACCAAACATTTCGCTATTGCGATGTGGCGATCAACATAGGGCAAGACCGGGCACCTGTTGACGCTACTATTTGTCAACGTTTACTCGAGCATATTCGCACATTGATGATCGACGGCCAGCAGGTAAAGGCAACGCAAAGCTCTATTCACATCAACGTCTGGCTCGGCGAACACAGTAAACGAGTGTCCAGTGAGACTTACCTCATCGACAATCAAATAAGCAATCACATAGGCACAAGCTCAGTGCAAGGTCTTGAAGACACGCCTAATAGAGATCTCGCTCTGTCTCTTGACCAGGTGACTTATATTGGTGACTCGCTAAATGACGAGTCCATGTTTGCGTGGCTACCCACTACCTTCGGCGTAAACAATATCTCACGCTGGTTACCCCAACTCAGTGATAAACCCAGTTATATCACCAAAGACAATGGTGGTTATGGCTTCGCTGAGCTGGCAAACAGGATAGTCGATGCTAAACGCATCGATAGATGTACAGGACACGATTAATTCATTTCTCAAAACCAAAGGGGTTCCCCTCCCCCTTTGGTTTACTCATTTTTTATATGCCATCCAACGATGAGCCACCGAACTAAACACACCCCAAAAAACAAAATGAACCATCATTTCAATTAAAAAAGTTAAAAATGATCAACCTCTCATTTCATTACTGATTCGATGCTTTTTTACCCGTACCTGTCACATATATTGGTTACTTTCCCAGCAATTAATTTCTTGAGTTCACAGACAAAATAAATTCAAATATAAACGATATTGATCAAATATGAATATTTAGTAAGCTTAACTCTATCAACAAGGAGTTATCGATGTTTATTAATTACAATAACAACCCCAAAGATTCAAAGGCTTACGATACATCTCGATTACGTGACGAATTTTTGACCGAGACACTATTCCAGCCTGATGCTCTACAAATGGTGTATAGCCATATTGACCGTGTCGTCGCCTTCGGGGTGTGTCCAAAAACAGTCAAAATCGCACTTGATGACCACATTGATAAACAAGCATTTGGCACGGAATTCTTCTTACAGCGCCGTGAACTTGGCATGATCAACCTCGGTGGAAAAGTCGAGGTAAAAACCGAACGCCAGACCTATACCTTGAATCCATTTGATGCACTTTATCTAGGCAAAGGCGAGCAAAACGTTGTTTTTTCCAGCCTTGATTCAACCATTGAACCGGCTATTTACTGCTTAAGCGCCCCTGCTCATCACAGTTATCCTTCCCGAGTTATCACTCAAAAGGACGCGCGAAAGGTTGAACTGGGCAGCAATGAAAGTGCGAATCAGCGCATTATCAATCAGTATCTGCACCCCGATGTGTTACCGACGTGCCAACTTTGCATGGGCGTAACTCATCTGGCAGAGGGAAGTGTCTGGAATACCATGCCAGCACACACACATGAACGTCGCATGGAGGCATACTTGTACTTCAATATTGCGCCAGAACATGTGGTCTTTCACTTTATGGGGGAACCCGACGAGACTCGCCATCTCATTGTAAGAAATAAACAACTGGTACTCTCGCCTAGTTGGTCTATTCACTCAGGTTGTGGCACAAAAAACTACAGCTTTGTATGGGGGATGCTTGGTGAGAATCAAACCTTTGACGACATGGATTTCGTTGATATGACAGCAATCCGATAACCACAGAATCTATTTTATCGCGTTATATCTAGGGCACACTTTTACCTAGGGCAACGCGTTAATAGTGACTGTTCAACTTAAGTGGCAAGCCGTATTCCAATATATAACCCAACAATATACGTACCTGAACTTTACGCACCAGAACTATACGAACCGAACTATACGAACCAGCAATGCATACCACATGGAGACAGTATCATGCGCAAAATAATGACGTTAAAAGTCGCGGCTCTAACCGCGATAATGAGCAGCACTTTAGGGTTCTCAGCTCTCGCTTCTGCCGCTACTGAGATTAAAGCAGCGTTCAACCAATCCGATAGCCACCCACAATATTTAGCACTTAAGGCATTTGGAGAGAAACTCGAAGAGCAGACCGATGGTCGCTACAAGCTGGCGATTTATCCTAACGATTTACTTGGCGATCAGCGTGCTGCGCTAGAGCTGGTTCAAAATGGCGCCATTCAAATGGCGGTTGTTGCTAACCCACTCGTCGAAAACTACGACCAAACCTTCCGAGTTTTAGGCATGCCTTACGTCTATACCGGTCCAGCGCATCAAGAAGCGGTCTTTACGTCAGGTGAATTAAATGATCTATTCGCGTCAACCAAGAAATTTGGTTTCGAGGTACTGACGGCGTATACCGCAGGTGCTCGAAGCATGTACACCAAGGCTGCTCCAGTGAACTCAATTGCTGATATGAAAGGCAACAAAATTCGCGTCATGCAATCCGATACCATGATTAAAACCTTATCTTGCATGGGTGGCACGGGCGTACCAATGAGCCAAGGCGAGGTGTATACCGCCATCCAACAAGGGGTCTTAGACGGTGCTGAAAATAATGAAATCACCTATGCGGATCTAAAGCAATATGAAGTGGCGCCGTACTTTTCGGCCACTCGCCACTTAATGGTGCCCGATTTAGTCGTTATCAGCAGCTATTTCTTAGACACGATGTCGAAAGAAGACCAAGCGACAATTAAGAAGCTAGCCAAAGAAAGTACACCTAATGAATTCAAAATTTGGAATAGCCAAATCGAGAGTGCGATGAAAACTGCGAAGGCAAATGGAGCGACGTTCAATGAAGTGGACGTGTCACCATTCCAGAAAAATTGCCAATCATTACAATCAAGTCTAATTGATACTAATGAGCAAAAAGCGCTGTACAAAAAAATTGTCGCTCTGCAGTAACGTACTCATCGGTAGTACTTGCTCGTAGCGGTAACGTGATCGCGGGGCCGTCATTCGGCCCCTATTAGGATAGACAACATGCAATATGAGAAAATGGATCGTCTTCTTTCGTATTTTACTACTGCAAAGTCATGGGTTGATAGAATCTTGTCTTTAACTCTCATCGGCATTGTCGGTGCAATGACATTACTCGTGACTTATCAGGTAGTGGTTCGCTATTTATTTAATAGCCCAAGCGCCATCAGTGAAGTGATGTCACGCTATTTATTCATTTGGCTCATCTTGTTCGGCAGTGCTTATGTGTTTGGTTTACGCGAGCATATGGCCATTACTTTTATCAAAGATAAGTTTAATGAGAAACTGAAAACTATCGTTGAGATGTTTATTGAATTTGTCACCGTATTTTTTGCATTTTCGATCATGATTATTGGTGGCTATAACAGTGCGGTTCGTCAGATGTGGCAACTAGATTCGGCTCTACAGATCCCGATGGGTGTTATCTATTCCGCGATTCCTATTGCTGGTGGATTGATCGCTTTCTACTTCTTATACAACGAATTCAAGCTCATCAATAAGCTACTACACCTGAATAGCGCATCATCAAACACGTGAGGTTTTAAATGGATATTGCATTAACGGCGTCACTCATCATGTTTTGTGGCGCGATATTTCTCTTAATCATCGGCGCGCCTATCGCGATTAGCGTCGGGGCCGCCTCCTTTGCCGCGATGACAGTGATTCTGCCCTACCACGGTGCTATGGTCACCTCAGCTCAACGAATGTTCGTTGGATTGGATTCGTTCGCCTTACTCGCCATTCCGTTTTTCATCTTGGCCGGTAATATTATGAACAATGGTGGCATCGCCATTCGGCTCATCAATTTTTCTAGAATTGTGAGTGGCTTTTTCCCCGGCTCATTGGCTCAAACCAATGTCGTTTCCAATATGTTATTTGGTTCTATTAGTGGCTCAGGGGTGGCATCCGCTGCCGCCGTGGGTGGCATCATGTCACCCATTCAAAAAAAAGAAGGCTATGACCCTGCATTTAGCACAGCCGTTAACATTGCTTCCGCGCCTACTGGTATGCTTATTCCACCCAGCAATACCTTGATTGTCTATGCCACAGTAGCAGGCAGTGTCTCTGTATCGGCCTTATTTGTTGGTGGCTACTTACCGGGCATCCTTTGGGGATTAGGTGTCATGATTGTGGCTGGCATTATGGCAAAGCGAAAAGGGTATATAGCGAAACACACCATGTCTTTAACAGAATGTGGACAGGTCACACTGCAAGCCATCCCAAGTCTGTCACTGATTGTGGTGGTGATTGGCGGTATTCTCGGCGGCATTTTCACGGCAACAGAGGCCTCTGCGATTGCGGTCGTTTACTCGCTATTTCTTACTGCATGCTACCGTTCATTACAGCTTAAAAAAATACCCGACATCTTTTTAAATACGGCTAAGATGTCCGCGATTGTTATTTTTATGCTAGCAACCTCTTCAATCATGTCTTGGGTGATGGCGTTTACTCAAATCCCAACCATGATAGCGGATTCGTTACTGGCACTGACCGACAACCCTATATTGATCCTGCTTATCATTAATCTGGTTCTTTTGTTTGTCGGGACCTTTATGGATCCCACGCCTGCGGTGTTGATCTTTACTCCGATCTTCCTGCCTATTTGTATGAACCTCGGGATGGATCCTGTGCAGTTTGGTATCTTGCTGGTATTCAATCTATCACTGGGCACCATTACTCCGCCTGTTGGCCCCATTTTGTTTACCGGGTGTAAGGTAAGCGGTATTAGCATCGACAGTGTGATCAAAACATTACTGCCCTTCTTCTTCGTGATATTTGGCGTACTTATGCTGGTGACTTACATTCCAGCGATCTCAATGACTATCCCGCAATGGATGGGTCTGATTCGCTAAAAACGGTCATTATCTTCATCTTTTAACTAGGAAGTGATGCTGTCATACTGTCGGCAATTTGTATGACAGCTAATCAAAATATATGGATAACATTAAGAAAACTGAGTATCGAGCACCTGCTCTTGAGAAGGGACTCGATATCCTCGAGCTACTGGCTTTCTCATCGGAACCTCAAAGCAAGAAACAGATCGCCGAAAAGCTTGATCGCAGTGTTAACGAAATTTTTCGGATGCTTTCCGTATTGATTGAACGCCAGTATATCGAGTTTGATTATGAAACCTCCAGTTACGCGCTGAGCTTAAAAATGTTTGCGCTCTCCAATCAACACCCTCCAACAGCGCAACTTCTCAAACGCGCCGCGCCGATGATGGAAGACTTATGCGGAAAAGTGTCTCAGTCATGCCACTTGAGCCAATACAATAATGGTGAGTTGCTTGTCATTGGCTCTCAAGAAAGCCCTTATAAAATGGGCTTTGGGTTAAGGCTTGGTGCGGTTATTGATGTCTGTTCTTCCGGATCAGGCATCGTTCTTCTTGCCTACAGTACGAAAGAAAAACAGCAAGAAATCATTGCTAAATCTGATGCGACAAAAGAAGAAATCGACTACGTACTCAGCCATGTAGATGAAACCTTGCAACAGGGCTACTATATTGGCGTCAGCCCGCAGATCTCTGGCGTCACCAATATCACCTTCCCTATTTTTGGCGTTCTTGGCGATATTATGGCCATCATTACTATTCCTTATATGACGCTGAATTCTAGGACAGTCCATCATCACATCGAAGACATTGAGAACACTCGACTCGAATTAATGCGCGTAGCCAAGTGCCTAAGTCAAAACTTAAAATAGCTGTAAAAAAATCCATTCATGATACTCAAAACAGACGTGAGGCTTAGCATGCGCTCACGCTTACTCTCAACGCATGTCAATGGGCTGACACTTCATTGATGAACCACATTCAGGTTCGCTATCCGCTGTTACTCCTCAAAATTCAGGCTAAACCTCACATCTTATGTAAAGTATTTGTTTTTAGAATGTTAACTCTATAGGGTATACAAAAACGCTGGTGTTTCTTTGGTACTGAATATCAGTCGATTCAATAGATGAGTAACCGTTTAAGGAAAAACGAGTATGTATCCGTTCCTACGTTTAGCAAAAGTGATGTGGCAGGCCAAGCGCAACACTACGATTCATTTCACCGACAAAAGCGAGATTTCGTTTTCTTGCCATCCATGGGATTTGGATATTTTTAATGAAATGAACAACGGCAGAGTCCTGACACTTTACGATTTGGGCCGTACCGAGCTAGGCATTCGGTGTGGGTTAATGAAAGTACTCGCCGATAAACGCTGGGGGTTAGTCGTTGCCGGTAGCTCCGTACGCTATCGAAAACGTGTTCATATGTTCAACAAAGTCACCATGCACACACAATGCGTGGGATGGGATGACAAATGGCTGTATGTCGAGCAGTCTATGTGGGTCAATGGCAAACCTTGCTCTTCGGTGTTGATTCGCGCAGGGGTAACCGCTAAAGAAGGCTTAATCTCACCCCAACAAATCCTCGAAGCCATGAACGAGCCTGTTGAGTCTCCACCACTCCCTTTGTGGGTAACCGAATGGGTGGATTCAGAGCAGCACAGACCTTGGCCGCCGATTGGCCACTAACTTAAGTCAAATATACCTAAATACCCTTACCATGGAGTAGAGGCTAATTCCTATCGGATCCCTCGTTATTTAATAACGTCGGGTGAGAACTGGTCTTCAGTTGTGACGTGTAAAATATCATTTTCCCTGAACCGAGGCTCTACAGCGTGATTCTTGTCTATGGCGCTCGACTAAAACACACAATGCTGGCACATAGTGACAACGCACCGTATAATCTCAGGTTCATCAAAGACAAGGTAATGAAATGAAAATTTGTGGTGTTGAACTTAGTGGTAATGACGCGATTGTAAGCCTACTATCACTGTCCGATGGGGTATTCACGATCCCAGACTGCCGAGTAGCTAAAGTATCAATCGGTGATGCAAACGATACTCAAAAAATGAAAGATTTTCAGTTTTCATTCGCTAAGTTGATGCAGGATTATCAAGTCGATCGCGTGGTTATCCGCCAACGTCAGACAAAAGGTAAGTTTGCGGGTGGAGCGGTTGGTTTTAAACTAGAAGCGGCTATCCAACTCATCAATGATCTTCCAGTTGAAGTCATTGCTGCTACTGATATCAAAGAGCGTCTGAAACGTAACCCGCTTGCTGTACCATTTAAAGAAACGGGCCTGAAGCAATATCAAGAGCCAGCATTTCTTGTTGCCTATGCATGCATCATGAACTCAAACGGCTAATCGTTGCGACACATTACCAATGTGTTCTAGCCCTTTGCACAAAAAGGCCGACATTGATACGTCAATGTCGGCCTTTTTTTACTCACTAAATACCTACGTAACACATCAAAATTATTTTGCGCGTAGTTTTAGCAATGTATGCCCCAAACCAATATTGTCCGTTCGATTCACGACTTCTAAGCCGGAAGCATCAACAATTTCTAAGAAATCTTCACTGCGGTAAAACCGGCTGTTGCCATTCGCTAAGCAAGTAAAATACAGCGATGTCGCATTGAGGCTAAAAGACGCAGCATCGTACTTTTGTGCATCCCAAAACAACTCTAATATATACACCGTTGAATCAGGCGCTAATTGCGCACGTACGTTTTTCAAAATGGTCAGGATTTCCATTGGAGAAAAACAATCAAGGAATTGACTCATCCACCACACATCAGCATGAGCAGGCAGGGCTTGTGCTTTATCCAGCATATTCGCTGGAAATGGATGAACACGCTCAGCAAACCCGTTATCCGCGACATTCTTCATTGCCACATTCAACTGTTGTGGCAAATCGACAATCGTCACCTCAACATCGTCGTTATAACCACAACACTGCATGGCCCATTTACCGGTGTTACCACCAATATCAACAATGTGTTTTGGCTCAAGGCTAAACACTTCTTTGAGCAAAATAGGGAACGAACGATCCGAATAGAAATGGTCAAATTTAAACCAGCTTTCTTTCGCTTTTTCAGGCAACTGAGACAACCCTTGATAAATGGTCTCCCATTCACCAAGCTCTTTCAAACCTGCCGGTTTGCCTTCTTTGATAGACTCAGTCAAATGCATCATAGCGGCGTAACACACGTCAGCAGTGAAATCCATATTGGCTTGAGTCATGCCATCGTGTAGCAGGAAGAATCCCATATTCGCCAAGGAATAGTTAGGTTTATTCCAAAGGACGATGTGTGCGCTGATCGCCATGTCGAGCAGCACCTTAACACCGTATTCGGAGACGCCCGTCGCGTCAGCAATCTCATCGGCATTCAACCCTACTTCACCGGCTTTATCCAATGCGGATAAAATCCCCAAATCTCGCAGGGTGCGGGCGGCTTGAAAAACAATAGGAGCAAAAGACAACTCCTGAGCGGCTGTTTTTGCTTGAAATGCATTGTATGGATCAATATTTTGTTCAGACACGTAGCAACCTAATTATGGCTATTTAATTGATTATTTTGATGCTGCAATGGCAGTCAATTTCTTTTTTATATCAGTATTCAAATTATTGGTCCAGCGATTGTAATTTCGGTGAATTTCGCCGTTCGATGCTTTCAAGTTATTTGAACTCACGTAAGTAATTGAATAATATTTTGCTGTATAAGGCATTTCAATTTCTGCTTCATGGCCACGCACCAAAATATTAGCATTCAACACACCTTCTTTTGGCTCTGTAACCACCCAACCTCTGTTCGTCGCCGCCTCAGTAATCACCGCTTTCACTTGTGCCGCAGTCAACTCTGTTGTTACTGGTTCATTTTCAAAGTTAAGAATCGGTTGTACTCGCCCACAGCCCACTAAAACTAATGTCATGAAAAATGCTATTGCGAACTTTAGTACCTTCATATTATTTCCTTACGTTTTGGTTTATAAAGCGATATAATTATCCCGTCAGCCTTCTAATAAATCAATGCCTTATGCCCAACCAACATCCATTAATCTCTTTCAATGTTGATCGCTGGCGTGCTAAATCCAGAGGATTACACACGCCACAAGATTGGATTACCTTATCTGTAACGAATCAATGGCCAAAAGAAGGTGACATTGAGGTAAACCATATTCCAGCCATGATGCGCCGCCGAATGAGCTCATTAAGTAAGCTTGCTGTGCAGTGCGCACTTGAGTTAATGAAAGACCAGTCTATTGATTATATTGTTTTTTCTAGCCGACATGGTGAGCTACACCGCAGTTCAGCATTGATTAAAGATATTATCAGTGGTGAAGATGCCTCCCCGATGGCATTTTCTCAGTCGGTTCACAATACCGCGGCTGGCCTTGCTACCATCGCGGCCAAGAGACCAATACCGGTGACTTCCATCGCCGCCTCAGATAACACGTTTAACAGTGCCATTATTGAGGCATGGAGCTATTTAGAAGAACATCCTTATCATCGTGTACTACTGGTTGATTTTGATGAACCCGTCCCTGATGTGTACGCGCAGTTTCAGGAGCAAGAATTTAATGGCTACAGCATCGGCCTCGTGTTGTCTCACGGTAACGATACCTCGTTTTCGATAAAACAAACCACGCGGCCCCCCCATGCTCAACCACAAGCATTGGATTTTCTACAACACTTGTTATCCCAACCGTAATCGGGAGAAGGTCAGAATCAAATGGCAGTGAAACCACTATATCAAAAGGTCAATCAGCTCTGGCGTATTATTGCCACAGGGTTCTGCTTTGGTATTTTTGGCTTCGGAGGACTCATTCTCAGTTTTCTCTTGATTCCTGTCATAATCCGAACGACCTCAGAGAAGGCCACTCGAGAATACCGGGTACAAGCACTGGTACAACGTTCATTTCATCTGTTTTGTCGCTTAATGAAGTTCACAGGCGCCATTGATTACAAGATCACAGGCGCAGAGGTTTTGCAGCAAGACCGAAATTGTCTCATTGTTGCGAATCACCCCAGTCTTATCGACTATGTATTAATCGCCTCACAACTCAAACAGTGCGACTGCTTGGTAAAAAGTGCCATTTGGACTAACCCTTTTATGAAACATATTGTCCAAGCCGCCGGGTACATCCCTAATGAAGCGCCCGACGATGTGATGGATTTATGCGAAGAGCGTTTTGACCAAGGCAACGTCCTGCTGGTCTTCCCAGAAGGCACACGAACCACGCCAGGTATCGAGCCCAAGCTTCAGCGTGGCGCCGCACAAATCGCCGTTCGAACCCAACGAGATTTGCGGGTCGTCCATATTACGGTCAGCCCAAGCTTCTTAACCAAAGAAAAAATGTGGTACAAAGTCCCGACAATCAAACCCTTTTTCCATATTGAAATAAAGGGTAAGATTGAGGTAAAGCCGTTTGTTGAACAAACACACTCTCCGACTTTAGCCGCCAGACATTTAAACCGTCATTTGGCTGAAGCACTTTTTCCAGAAAATGACCAACAATAAGCAGGATCTTGTGGAAGCATTACAACAGAAAATCAAACAACTCATTATTGATGCCTTAAACTTAGAAGACATCACCGTCGATGATATTGACACCGATGCCCCTCTTTTTGGTGAAGGTCTGGGGCTTGATTCTATCGACGCACTTGAACTCGGCTTAGCGATCAAGAAAACATTCAACATTGTGATTGATGCAGATGATACCAATACTCGCGAGCACTTTGCTTCTGTTGCAAACCTTGCTCGTTACATCTCATCTCAAGCCAGCTAATAGACGACAGATACCAACATGACAGAACTCAACCAACAACAAGTTTTTGAACAAGTAAAAAGCGCTCTAGTGGAGCTTTTTGAGATTGATGAAGCCGACATCCAATTGGACGCGCACCTCTATCAAGACTTAGATCTTGACAGCATTGATGCTGTTGATCTCGTCGTTCATCTTCAAAAAGTTACCGGAAAAAAAATCAAACCTGAAGAGTTTAAAGCCGTGCGAACCGTCAACGACATCGTTGTATCCGTCGCCGAGCTATTGAAAGATAAATAATGCGAGCGTTGCTGACAGCACTGTCTGCACTGGTTATCTTAGCTTACCCGTTTGCGGTTTATTTCGGTGTTGAGAGATTTGGCATTCAAGCGATTAGTGGGGTTCTTGTCAGCGTCTTTGTGATAAGAATCCTCTCAAGTAATAAGGTCAAGCTGAAAGAGTTTAAGCACCTTGCCTGGGTCAGTGGCTTAACCGGTATCACCTTAAGCGTGCTTGGTGTTCTATTCAAACAACACGGGTGGTTAACCTTCTACCCTGTCGTCGTCAACCTTTGTATGCTGACCGTTTTTGCTATTAGCCTCACGCAACCGCAATCCATCATTGAACGTTTTGCTCGCCTTCAGCAACCTTCTTTACCCGAGAGTGCCATTCGTTATACGCACAATGTTACGAAGGTGTGGTGTGGTTTTTTCGTGATTAATGCGAGCATCGCACTCTATACCTGCTTTCAATCGTTGGAAATCTGGACACTCTATAACGGGTTAATCAGTTACCTAGCCGCAGGAAGCCTGTTCGCTGCAGAGTGGATAATTAGACAATTTGTCCGCGAGGATTAGCCAACCATGTCACATCAACATTCAAAGACCAATCCAGTGAATCAATATTATTCTCTTGCTCGCTTGCTTAGCTCACCAAGAAGCGATGACCAGCTCATTGCTTTTAGCAACAACAAAAACTGGACATGGCATCAATTGCAGCTTGATGTGGCCAATATGTTACGCCAACTCGAACACGTTGAAGCGGAACGCATTGCTCTGTGCACCATCGACAGTTATCACTTTACGGTTGGTTTTCTTGCCATTTGTCACGCGAATAAAACGGTCGTCTTGCCCGGTAATTATCAGCCATCTGCCTTAGCAGAGCTGTCTGCCAACTTTGACTTGCTTATCCATGATGAGGATATCGCGCCACTAAGTGACCAACCTAGCATGACTATTGCCGTCAATACCGCCAAGTCAGGCAACGCGGATACGTTGCGGTTCTGTTCACTTGATTTAGACCGTATCGATGTCATTTTGTTTACATCCGGATCGAGTGGCACACCCAAAGCTATCAATAAAACCCTTACTCACCTTGATACTGAAGTGGCTATCTTAGAGTCGCTGTGGGGCGAGCGCTTGAAAGATAGCGTCATTGAGAGCACCGTCTCTCACCAACATATCTATGGCCTACTCTTTCGAGTACTTTGGCCACTATGCAGTGGTCGAGCGTTTGCCTGTGATAATCTAGAGTACCCTGAACAGGTGATGAACCATGCCAATGTCAATTGCGTCCTGATCAGTAGTCCTGCGTTGCTCAAACGGCTTCTAACCGCGCCATCACCGGCCTCTATTCGAGCCATATTCTCCTCCGGCGGTCCTTTACCCTACTCGGCGGCTCAGCAGGTGAACCTTTTATTCAACCAACTTCCATTTGAGGTTTTTGGTAGCACCGAAACCGGTGGTATTGCATATAGACAACAACGTTGTGAAACAGAATATTGGCAGTTATTTCCCGGCGTCATCGCTGAGTTAAACCCAGAGCAATGTTTGAGGTTGAAGTCACCTCATATTGACCCATTAAGCTGGTATCAAACTGCGGACGCCTGTGTATTACACCACAATGGACTATTTGAACTAAAAGGGCGCACCGACCGTATTGTTAAGATTGAAGAGAAACGCATCTCGTTAGTCGAGGTGGAGAAACGCCTAGAACAGCTCGACTGGATTTGCGAAAGTGCGGTAATCTCGATGCAAGATAAGCAGCGACTCTCACTCAACGCCGCTATCGTGCTCTCTGAATCGGGCAATAGAAAGCTCACAAAACTCGGCAAAGGCAAGTTTTGGTTACTACTGCGTTCAGAGTTAAGACAATGGATAGAGCCGATTGCTGTACCCCGTCGCTTTCGAATCCTCGACGACATTCCCGTTAATAGCCAAGGGAAGCGACAAGTGCGTGATTTAGAGCTGTTGTTTACTGACTCTGGCCAGTAAATATGTGATTCACAGACATGATGGCAATCTCGCAATAGCGAGAAACCACCGATTTTACCTTTACCGTTTCACGACCGATGCCGACAAGACGATGACAAAAAGAAAACCGACAATTATACAATCTAGCGTACAATTTGAAGAACAAGCATCGCCTAGCGCTGAGCTGTGTTTGAAAGCCGATGCGGACATCTTGGATTTTCAGGGCCATTTTAGCCACTTTCCACTGCTGCCCGGTGTCACTCAAATCGATTGGGCACTGTACTACGCGGTTGAATTATTGCATGTCCCCAGTACATTCAAAGGAATGGAAGTCATCAAGTTTCAAGAGCCTATCCTTCCTGATGCGAAAGTAACGCTGACTTTGCACTGGAACAGTGGTACTCAGAAGCTGGCTTTTAAATATACGTCAATGAATGGGGATAACCCCGTTGTGCATTCTTCTGGCAAGATGAAACTGGGCGAGCCTCGTGAATAACCCCTTGAGTAAAAAAATGACGGAACAGCACGGCGGTCCACAACACGACACACTCAATGACTCGGCCTCTCATGAGGTAAGCGAGCACTATACCCCGTGTTTTGTCATACCATGCTTTAATCACGGCTCAACCGTCGCAGATGTCGTCAACGCATTGAAGGGGTTCAGTTACCCGGTGCTGATCGTTGATGACGGCAGTGAACAATCCACCAAAGACGCCCTAGCCGTTTTACTGAAAACAGCACACGAGCAAGCTCTATCCAATGATAGCCACTCTAAACTTCACCTGATCACGCTTGAACAAAATCAAGGGAAAGGTGGCGCGGTCATGGCGGGGATTCGTCATGCAAAGGACCTCGGCTTTAGTCACGCGATTCAGATCGACTCCGACGGCCAGCATGATCTTGCCTCGTTACCCACCCTCATTGCAGCATCACTGCAGCATCCCGACGTATTGATTTCTGGGAAGCCTGTTTACGACGACAGCGTGCCAAAATCGCGCTTATATGGCCGATATGCTACTCACATCTGGGTATGGATAGAAACCTTGTCATTCGATATTAAAGACAGCATGTGCGGATTTCGAGCCTATCCGGTCAGCCGCACCGTTGCCGTGTTGAACAAGTATCGTATCGGTTCCCGTATGGATTTCGACATAGAAATTCTGGTTCGGATGTATTGGGAAGGTCATGATATCCAATTTGTGGACACTCGCGTGATCTACCCAGAGGGGGGGATTTCGCATTTCGATGCCCTTTGGGATAACGTTAAAATCAGCAAGATGCACACCAAGCTATTCTTTGGCATGCTGCCGCGTATTCCAGCACTCATTGCTCGTCATTTTAGTCGTCATCAGACTGACGCTTCAGCGCACACTGCAACTACTACAACTGCCAAGACTGCCAAAGCAACGCACTGGTCCGCTCAAAAAGAACGAGGCACAGTACTTGGTATCAAAACCCTGTTATTTGTTTATCAAATCCTGGGGAGAAAAGCCTTCAATCTTATACTGTTGGTCGTCATTCGTTACTACCATCTCACGAACCGCCGTGCTCGCGACGCTTCCGAACAGTACTTGCAACAACTTGGCACGTTTGCTCAGAATCACAATCTTACGCTGCCCGGCAAACTAGACAGCTATCAGCATCTACTGTCCTTTGGTCACACGATGTTAGATAAGCTTGCTGCGTGGAAAGGCGATTTCTCACTCGACAACCTCACGATTAACGGGCAAGAACAGTTTCAACCACTTATTGATAGCAAACAGGGAGTGTTACTACTAGGTTCACACCTTGGTAATATTGAATTGTGTCGCGCTTTGAGTCGTCGTTACGCTCACATTAAAATTAACGCACTCGTGTTTACTGAACATGCGGAACGGTTCAACTCGGTCATGAAGGCCGTAAACCCAAACTCAGAGTTAAACCTCATTCAGGTTAATAAAATGGGCCCAGATACCGCCATTCTATTGCAGCAAAAAATAGATCAAGGCGAATGGGTCGTGATCGTAGGTGATCGTACATCCACCAGCAAAGAACAGCGTTGTGTATGGGCCGATTTTTTAAATAAGCCCGCCCCTTTTCCACAAGGCCCCTTTATGCTGGCATCCGTACTGAAGGCGCCAGTCTACCTTATGTTTGGTTTTCGAGACGATAGCCAAAAAGTACCCCATTTCAATGTCTATTTTGAACACTTTAGTGACAAAATAGTCTTACCACGTAACACTCGACAAGCCTCACTTCAACACGAAGTACAACGTTACGCTCATCGCCTAGAGCACTACGCCACACAGGCACCGTTACAGTGGTACAACTTTTTCAATTTTTGGACGTTAAGTAAACATCATGACGAAGAACAATAGTATTATTTTTGGTGCTGAGCGCCTCTCCATTGAAGATGTCGTCGCCATTTCTTCTGGTGCCTCTGCAAGCATGAATCGCTCGCCTGACTATGTCGCCAAGATCGACCGAAGCGTGGCATTTTTAGAGCGCCTATTAAAAGAAGAAGGGGTGATTTATGGCGTGACCACCGGATACGGAGACTCTTGTACCGTCGCGATTCCGCCTCATCTTGTTGACGAACTGCCTTTACATCTAACACGTTTCCATGGTTGCGGGCTCGGTGATATCTTAACGCACGAGCAATCACGTGCCGTACTGGCGACCCGCTTGTGTTCTCTGGCACAAGGAATGTCAGGTGTTTCTCACGAGCTACTCAATCAGATTACGACCCTTATTAATCACGATATCGCTCCTCGTATCCCGCAAGAAGGATCCGTGGGTGCTAGCGGCGATTTAACGCCATTGTCCTATTTAGCCGCAACGCTTATCGGCGAGCGAGACGTCCTGTATAAAGGTGAAAACCGCCAAACACTCGATGTGTTTAAAGAATTGGACATTGCGCCGATCACGCTAAAACCCAAAGAAGGCCTTGCCTTAATGAACGGCACATCGGTGATGACCGCGCTTGCTTGTTTGGCGTACAAACGCGCCGAGTATTTAGCCCAGTTATGCACCAAGATTACCGCGATGGTCTCAGTAGGCATTCAAGGCAATGATTTCCATTTTGATGAGGCATTGTTTGCTGTTAAACCACACCCTGGCCAACAACAAATTGCCGCGTGGTTGCGAGATGACTTGCAGGCAGAACAGCCCCCTCGTAACAGCGACCGATTACAAGATCGATACTCACTTCGTTGCGCACCTCATGTAATTGGCGTGGTGCAAGATTCACTGCCATGGCTACGTCAGTTGATTGAAAATGAACTCAACAGCGCCAACGACAACCCAATCATTGATGGCGACAACGAAAGAGTACTGCACGGCGGTCATTTTTATGGTGGTCACATCGCGATGGCGATGGATACACTCAAAACCGGTGTCGCCAATCTAGCGGATTTGCTTGATAGACAAATGGCGCAGTTGATGGATTATAAATTCAACAATGGCCTGCCTTATAACCTAACCGGGGCAGAAGGCGACCGTAAGCCCATCAATCATGGCTTCAAAGCGGTACAAATTGGCGTATCGGCGTGGACAGCCGAAGCACTCAAACACACGATGCCAGCGAGCGTATTTTCCCGCTCAACTGAATGCCACAATCAAGATAAAGTCAGCATGGGCACCATTGCTGCCCGTGATTGCCTTCGCGTTTTAGAATTAACCGAACAGGTTGCCGCGGCTTCTCTGTTAGCTGGGACACAGGCAATTGAGTTAAGAAAACGCCAGAATGAACTTGACGAGCACCACATGAGCGCAAATTTAAAAGCCATTCGTGATTCGGTATTAAGTGAATTCGACATGGTCATTGAGGACCGTCCACTGGAAGCGGATTTACGCCATTTCATGGATAGAATTCAACAGCGCCATTGGTCACTGTACTAACCTTACCGCTTTAATGATGCTTGGCATTAGGAGAGACAATGACTGAGATAACACATTCGCTGACTTGTGAGGTGACACTTGTCACCTCATTTCAAGACGCGGACCCGATGGGCGTTATTTATCACGGTAACTTCTTTCGTTTTTTCGAAGAAGCTCGCCGTGTCTTAATGGAAAAAATTCAGTACGGCTATCGTGCGATGCAAGCATCGGGCTACGCATGGCCAATCATCGACACACGAGTAAAATACGTCAAAATGATCCCCTTCAACCACGCTATTCGTGTCACGGCCACACTGACTGAATGGGAAAACCGCCTACGCGTTGACTACGTTATCTACGATGCCAATTCAGGCACTCGAATGTGCAAAGCCCATACCACACAGGTTGCCGTATCGATTGAAAGCGAAGAGATGTGTTTTGCTTCGCCACGTATCTTCATCGAAAAAGTCGATCATTGGCACCAACATGGAAGGCTCAACAATGACGATTAATTCACGCTCTTTGTCTCTGTCGAGTACACCAAACCACCTCGTTTGGCGTTTCACTATGTTCCGTTTGTTGTTTTTATTCGTGCCATTGTTCTTATTCACGCCCGTGTCTTTTGCTCAAGTAAACAACCTTGCTGATTTACAAGCCCAGCTGGCAAGTCATGACCTGGTTCGGGGCGACTTTACACAACAGCGTCATATCGAAATGTTTGAGCAGCCACTGGTTTCATCCGGACAATTTACCTTAGACAAAGGTAATGGCTTACTGTGGCATCAGCACGTTCCGTTTTCCGTCCAATTGGTGCTCACTAATGACAAGCTGCGCCAAACCTTTGCTGAACAACCGCCACAAATCATTACTGCGAAAGAAAATCCAATGGCGTTCTATTTTAGTCATATTTTCCTGGCGGTTTTTCACGGTGATACCGAGCAATTAAAGCAACAATTTGACTTAGCGTTTTCGGTAGAAAGTGGCCAGTGGTCTCTCGTATTAACACCTCTAGCCGCGCCATTAAAATCGGTGTTTGCTAGCATCACAATACGAGGCAAAAATGACCTTGAAAGCCTCACATTACAAGAAATTCGCGGTGACAAGACCGATATTATTTTTAGCAATCAACGCTATCAACCAAAGAGCCTAACGGATGCTGAACAAGCGCAGTTCCAGTTCTAAACCGTCCAACACGGTGTTATTAAATACCGCCCGCAGTTACCAACTGGCGGGTTTGTGGCTAGCCGTCGTTTTATTTGCTATCGCTTTGCTCATCAAACAATGGGCACTGAGCCCTGTCTCGCCGATAGAAACGGACATCCTTAAACTACTGCCAGTCAATAAACAAAATCCTGTAGCGGAAAGTGCCTTTAATAAAGTCACGGCTAGCATGAGCGATAAGGTTGTCTTCGTTCTCTCCGCCGAACGCCCCACTCAAGGCGGTAGTCATTCAGATACAGGTGCAGGTGCAAATAGTGTCGAACTCCATAATACCGAGCCAAACCAAGCACGATTATATGACGCTGCGCAGACGTTTTCAGCGCAGTTAACCCGCAGTGGCTATTTCGCGACGGTGACCGCCGAGATTGAAGATACCCAGCAACAACAATGGGCTCAATATTATTTTCAACACCGCTTCCAACAGCTCACAGACAAACAGCGCCAACGGTTGACAACTCATCCAGAGCAACAAACTCAGCACGTTGTACAGTCGGTTTATAACCCTTTTTCTGGTGTCTCTGGGCAAGAACTCACTCATGATCCCTTTTTGCTTTTTCGTGATTATTTAAGCCAGTTAAGTCAATCCACCTCAGCGTTCCAGTTGACTAATGGCTACCTCACCACTCATGATCAAGGCCGTGATTACCTGCTCATTACTGCCGAACTTAATGACTCGCCCTACAGCTTAGCGGCGCAGCAAGCGGTGCCTCTTATTGAGCAATGGCAGGCGAACATCACACAGCATTATCAGGTAAACATCGACCATACTGGCGTTCTGTTTTATGCAGACTTTGGTACCAGAAGTGCAAAATCTGAAATCAGCACCATTGGCGTATTTTCCTTGCTGGGTGTTATTTTACTGATTGCAGTAGTGTTCCGCAGCCTCACCCCACTTGTACTTGCGCTACTGTCCGTCTCTGTCGGACTGTTAGTCGCGATGGCCGCAACCACCTTCATTTTTGGTCAGGTACATTTATTCAGTCTGGTTTTTGGCGCAAGTCTTATTGGTGTCTCCATTGACTATGCTTTTCATTACCTGACAGACCGGCTTGCGGCGGGTAAAAAATGGAACAGCCTATCCGGTCTAAAACATATCTTTGTGGCTATTACTCTTGGTCTGGTGACCAGCTTAATCGGCTACTTAGGCCTACTGATCGCTCCTTTCCCCGGTTTACAACAACTTGCCTTGTTCTCCGCGATCGGTCTCACCTCAGCCTACGCAACCGTGGTTGCTTGGTATCCTATTTTAGCTAAATCAGCCAGTCGGCCTCGCCCGCTGCCGGGACGCACATTAAGCCATCATTGGTTAAACCTTTGGCACAATAAAGCACTGGCGTGGGGCTTACCCGCCGTGATTTTGCTGCTCAGTGCTATCGCCATGACACACGTTCGCTACAACGACGACATTCATCAACTGCAAGCGATGCCCGCTGACTTAAAACAGCAAGAAGCGAAGATTGCGTCACTCACGGGCATACAAGCGTCACAACAAATGCTCGTGGTAACCGCAGATAACAACGAAACGTTGCTGCAATCTCTGGAATCACTTTCAACGACACTGGATACTTGGCAACAAGCGAAGGTCATCAGCGGCTATCAAAGCTTGCAGCAGTATTTGCCGTCTCAACAACGCCAAGCTGAAGATTTTGCCCTTATTCAGTCTTTGTACCAAAACCAAGGCAACGCATTGTCCAAGGCGCTCAATCTCAATACACCGCCAACAATAGAAGCGAAACCGACTCTTATCACCTTACCAGACTATCTAAAACAGCCCGTTTCCGAGCCAGTAAGCTTCCTTTATCTGGGAGAAATTGAGGGGCAAACCGCATCAGTTATCCTTATCAAAGACGTGTCTGACAGTAGCGTTATTAAATATTTCGCCCAACAACACGATAACCTAACGTACCTCAACAAGGCAGAAGAGGTTTCCCAGTTGTTTGCTCAGTATCGAATTAAGATAATGGAATTATTGGCCATTGCAACGCTAGCCATTACCATTGTCTTGATCTGGAGGTATGGCGTAAAGCGCTGTGCCCGTATCCTGCTACCATCTCTTATTGCTTGTCTTGCAGGATTAGCAGTTACTGGGATGACCGGCAGTGAACTCAACTTGTTTAATCTCCTAGCGCTGGTATTAATTATTGGTATTGGCATTGATTACACTCTGTTTTTTGCCGAGCAACAGCGATGTCACAGTACCTTGCTCGCGATCACGCTGTCAGCCATCACGACCCTGCTATCTTTTGGCCTGTTATCTCTTAGTGATACCCATGCCATCCACAGTTTCGGTCTCACCGTACTCACGGGTATTTTTGTCGCGTGGTTATTATCCCCTATGGCTATTGATGCCCCAACCGGGCACCAACACGATTCAAAGGATCAGCAATGACACTCACAAGATGCCCCCTTAACTCAAGATCGTCGAGCCTCGTCAATATCGCAACGTCAATGACGGTGTTTCGCCGGACAGTATGTCGATGGCTGGCCATCGCGTTACCACTTTTCGTCCTTTCTGGGTGCGCATTAAAACCGCAGCAAGCCTCTACTCAAGTGGAGGTAAAGCCCAACACCATGGTTAACCTACCTACACCGGCTGATTTAGGGTATCAGCTGACTGCCAGTCAGTTGATTACGGCGACATGGCATGGCAAAGACGGCAATGAGTCATCTCAGCTACCCGTCCAGTTGCAAGTCGACAACTCAAAGGTCGTACTGGCTGGTTTTTCTTCTTGGGGCACACGTATTATGTCGCTCACCTACCAAGATGATGAAATACAAGCCAATGTTCTGAATGGACTCGAGAATACCTTGCCAGCGCCCGAACAGATTTTATTTAATCTGATGGTCACCTTATGGCCCCTAAATGCTTGGGAAGCCTCATTAAATAAGATAAAGTGGCACATTACTGATTCAGAACGTCAGCGCCTGATCACCGATGAAACTGGGGCAACGGTTATTATCATTAACTATGAAAATGACGATCCCCTACAAGGTACGATCCGCTTTACGCACCAACAGCTGGGTTACTCCATCGTCATCGACACCCTTAATTTTCAACTCAATAACGAAAACAATTAGGCATGAAACGAACCAACCCTCAAATCCCATTGTTTATCCATGATTGTGGCTTTCACTCATCGCTAGGCAAGACCTCTGAAAGCATTCATCGAAGCTTGTCTTTGGGCCGCTGTGAACACATGGTGCATGAAGACGGATTACTAAATAACGGTAAACCAACCGTTGTCGGGCGCGTCACGGAATCACTGCCTTCACTACCACAATCTTTGGTTGCATTCGCTTCAAGAAACAATCGCCTCGCCCTTTCTGCTCTGCAGCAGATAGAACCGTCTATTCACGACGCAATACGTTGCTATGGGTCAGACCGCGTGGCGGTCATTATCGGTACCAGTACTTCAGGTATCTCAGACGGTGAAACCGCGTATGCACACAAATTGGCGACCGGTCAGTTCCCCAATGATTTCCACTATTCAAAACAAGAGTTGGGCAACACGAGCGACTTCATTCGTCAATATTTTGGTATTAACGGGCCAAGCTATTCCATCTCGACGGCATGCTCATCCAGCGGTCGAGTCTTTATCAGCGCTAAACGCCTACTCAAAGCAGGCGTTGTTGATGCCGTTCTTGTCGGTGGCGTTGATACTATTTGCGCCCTCACTCTCAATGGCTTTAATAGCTTAGAAGCGCTATCCAACACGCTTTGTCGTCCGTTTGATGAACACCGAAATGGCATCAACATTGGTGAATCCGCCGCTTTCATGTTGCTTAGCAAAAAGGCACCGGCCAACGATGACAACCCTATCGCTTTACTCGGCGCCGGTGACAGTTCCGATGCCCATCATATTTCCGCGCCACACCCTGAAGGAGAGGGTGCCGCTCAAGCCATGGAAAAAGCTCTGAATGACGCAGGACTGCAACCTGAAGACATTGGTTATATCAACGCCCATGGAACCGCTACGCCATTAAATGACCGTATGGAAAGTAAAGCCATCAGCCGTGTATTCCGCCAATCGGTGCCCGTGAGCTCAACTAAACCGCTAACCGGTCATACATTAGGGGCAGCTAGCGCGACCGAAGCAGCCATTGCCTGGCATATACTCAAGCATGACTTGGTGTTACCAGCGCAACATTGCCAAAGTAAAGCCCCAGACATCGAGGTTACCCTGGTCGAAAACAAGACTAAGCTCAATGGTAAAGCCATTCTGAGTAACTCCTTTGCATTTGGTGGCAATAATATCAGCCTTATTTTTGGAACAGTACATGACTAGCTATCCCCCTATAGAGCAGCTTCTTCCTCATGATGCCCCAATGGTTTTGGTGGATCGAGTTGTTGATATTCAAGCCGAGTCCGTTCATTGCCAAGTTGATATTGGTGATCACCATTTATTTTTTGATCCAAAGACACAATCAACACCTGCTTACGTAGGCATTGAATTTATGGCGCAATCTGTTGCGGCGTGGTCTGGGTTTCATGCTCAACAAAAAGGCGAAGCGCCACCCATTGGCTTTTTACTTGGTAGCCGCCGATATCAGGTAGAGTGTGATGCGTTTCAACAAGGGCAAACTCTCGACATCTACGCAGAAAAAGTAATAGAAGACAATGGCATGGCCGTTTTTTCGGCGCGGCTTGAACGTAATGGGACACAGATTGGCTCTTGCCAACTCAACGTTTATGTCCCCTCTCACGAAAAACTAAAAGAAATGAAAAATAGGAATCCTCAATGAGTCGACAAGTATTAGTGACGGGTGCCAGCAAAGGTATCGGTCAAGCTATCGCCATCCAATTAGCCAGTGATGGATTCACCATCGCCGTCCACTACATGGGCGATGAGGCAGGGGCTCAACAGACGCTGGCGACCATTGAAGCAAACGGTGGCGCCGGACGCTTGATTCAATTCGACATCAGCAATCGCACGCAATGCCGTGAACGACTCGAAGCCGACATTGAGTCGCATGGTGCCTACTACGGTGTCGTCAACAATGCCGGCATCACCAGAGACACCGCCTTTCCTGCCATGACTGAAGAAGAGTGGGACGGCGTTATTCATACCAATCTCGACAGTTTTTACAACGTGCTGCACCCTTGCGTAATGCCCATGGTTCAAAAGCGCAAGGGTGGACGTATCGTTACCCTCGCATCGGTCTCCGGCATTATGGGCAATCGCGGTCAAACCAACTATAGCGCTGCCAAAGCAGGCGTAATTGGTGCAACAAAATCGCTCGCCCTTGAACTCGCAAAACGAAAAATCACCGTAAACTGCGTCGCACCTGGGTTGATTGATACAGGTATGGTAGACGAGCATGTAAAAGAACATGCCATGCCACAAATTCCATTACGCCGCATGGGTGAGCCTGAAGAAGTGGCAGGATTGGTGAGCTATCTAATGTCAGATATCGCTTCGTATGTTACGCGCCAAGTTATTTCAGTCAATGGAGGCTTAGTATGAACCGTCGAGTAGTAGTCACGGGGATGTCTGGTGTCACCGCATTTGGTAATGACTGGGGATCTATTGAACCAAAATTGCGCGCATGCGAAAACGCAACACAGTACATGGCCTCTTATGAACAATATGACGGCCTAAATACCAAGCTTGCTGCACCTATCGATCACTTTGAATTGCCTAAGCACTACAAGCGTAAGCAAGTCAGAGGTATGGGTCGAGTATCAAAGCTTGCCACGGTTGCCACAGAAAATGCCCTGAGCCAATCCGGTTTGCTCGGCAACGAGATATTGACCAACGGACAAACCGGCATTGCTTATGGCTCTTCAACAGGCAGTACCGACGCGATTGGTGCCTTTGGCGTCATGCTAAACGAAAAAAGCACGAAGGCCATCACTGCAACAACGTATGTGCAAATGATGCCCCATACCACCGCCGTTAATGTTGGGTTGTTTTTTGGTCTAAGAGGCCGTGTCATCCCAACCAGCAGCGCGTGCACCTCAGGAAGCCAAGCGATTGGTTACGCCTTTGAAGCCATCAAACATGGCTATCAAACCGTCATGGTCGCGGGGGGTGGTGAAGAGCTTTGCCCAACGGAGTCAGCGGTATTTGATACGCTGTTTGCCACCAGCTTAAAAAACGACGCGCCCAAATCAACGCCAAGCCCTTATGACGCAAGCCGTGATGGCCTTGTTATTGGTGAAGGTGCCGGTACTTTAGTGCTGGAAGAGTACGAACATGCGATGGCACGTGGTGCGACCATCTATGCAGAAGTCATCGGCTTTGCTAGCAACTGTGACGCTGCCCATGTGACCCAACCACAGATGGAAACCATGCAGATTTGTATGGAGATGGCATTGCAAAATGCGGCGCTGTCTGCCGATAAGATTGATTATGTCTCTGCCCACGGTACCGCGACTGAACGTGGTGATATTGCAGAAAGCAATGCGACTGCCAATGTGTTTGGCAAGGTGCCTATCAGCTCTTTGAAGAGCTACTTTGGTCATACACTTGGTGCTTGTGGTGCCATTGAGGCATGGCTGGGGCTAGAGATGATGCATACCGGTTGGTTCAACCCCACGCTTAATCTCGATCAACTGGACAGCCAATGCGGTGACCTAGATTACATTACTGGCACAGGCCGTGAAATGGACGCTCAATACGTTATGAGTAACAACTTTGCCTTTGGTGGCATCAATACGTCCATCATCTTTAAAAAAATCTGACATATTACCAATCCTACGACTGGCGACCTACCCGTCGCCAGTTTATGGCGACCAGAAAAACCTTATTCAGCCACATCAACCCAAACGGCTCCCTTCAATCAAAATGAGGCCGTTATCCAAATGAAAACGAGCAGTCCCTCTGCAAAAACCTAAACAGCTAATCATCCGCGCCGCATTTTGCACACTCAGAATAAGTACGCTCGCCTTCATTGATCACAACATAACTGGTGACGCACTTTTCACAGAGTACTAGCTTAGGATAGGCTTTTTTTGCCTGCTTATCGCCTTCAACGGTGTAATATTTTCTCATTTTCCCTCTAACGCTCAGTGGTATTTAACCCCAGAGTATATAAGCTTAAGGGCATGATCAACGCTCAGTATTAATCGCCCATGACAAGAGGTGTTATTGCAGACCAGTTGCCAATTCCATCGCGCACGACTCGCTCTTTGCCGGGCGTCGGCTAAACATGGCGATAAAACAATGAAGGCCTTAACATTACTGCTAAGGCCCTATTTACTTTATTGAGAGGTCGACTTTATTGAATCAAGCCAAACATTCTTGGCAGGGTCAAACTAATTGACGGAATGAAGGTGATAAGTAGTAAGGTGATCATCATTACTGCGCAAAATGGCCATATTGAACGAATCACACTTTCAATTCTTGCACCACTGACACTACAACCGACAAACAATGCGGTGCCGACCGGAGGAGTCGCGATACCAATACACAAGTTAAAAATAATCATCATTGCAAAGTGGATCGGATCCATACCCAACTGAGTAGCAATCGGCATAAAAATTGGCGTGAAAATTAGTAATGCCGGCGTTAAGTCCATGAACATACCAATAATCAAAAGAATAATATTCATCAATATGAAGATGATGATTGGGTTATCTGATATCGATAACATCCACTCACTGATCATGGTCGGTAAACCTGTAAACGCCATTGCCCAAGACATGATGGTTGAGGCGCCAATAAGAAAGAGCATAATCCCTGTAATTTCGGTTGTCTCTACACAGATCGTTTTCATATCGGTCAACTTCAGTGACCGATAACAAAGCGAGAGCGCAAACGCATAAAGAACCGCAATACATGCGCCTTCCGTCGCAGTAAAGACTCCACCAATAATCCCACCAATTACGACAATGATCAGTCCAAGGCTCGGAGTAGCTTGCCACACAACGGTCGCGATCTCCTTGAGCGTTTTTCTTGGACCAACCTCAGCACCGTAGCCTTTTTTCTTTGCGATAAAGTAAGCCACGACCATGCAACTAACGCCCATCAAAATTCCTGGGACATAGCCTGCAACAAATAAAGCCGCCACCGAGGTACCGCCGCTGACAACGGAAAAGACAATTAAAGAGTTGCTCGGTGGAATCAACAAACCAGACGGACATGAAGCAACATTTACCGCCGTCGCAAACGACTTGTCGTAACCCTCTTTTTTAAGTTGTGGAGCAAGGGTTTTACCTACCGCAGCGGCAGAAGCGACGGCTGATCCAGAAACGGCACCAAACATCATATTTGACAGGATATTAACGTGTGCCAAAGAACCCGGTAGCCACCCCACCAATAATTTCGCAAAGTTAACTAAGCGAGTCGCAATTCCGCCTCGATTCATAATGTTACCGGCTAGAATAAAAAATGGGATCGCGAGTAAGCTAAAGCTGTCTATTCCGGTCACAATTTTTTGCCCAGCGGTCATCGCAGCGACATCGAATGGCAAGATAGTAAATATAATAATGAGAGAAGACATGGCAATTGCAATTGCAATAGGGACACTAAAAGCAATCATCACCATAAATAAGCTGAGTAACCAAATGCCTATGGACATATCCATACTTGGAATTCCTTATTAATTATTTTTCGTAGAACGAATCCAGCATATTAAGCAAGAGATATATCGTTATAAGAACGGCTGAAACAGGTAATATGCAATACACATACCCCATTGGTATTTGTAAGGCTGGTGAAAACTGTTGCATGGTTCGGCCAATTAACGCTACCCCGCCTTTAAACATTGCGAGCGACACAAACGTTAGAATAAGCGCATTAATAGCCAACTGAAGAACTTGATTCACTCGCTTAGGAACACTGTCAGCAAGGAGGGTGATCGCCAAATGTCCTCTTACGCCAAATAAATAACTCGCACCTAGCAACCCTAACCAGATCATAACGTAGCGCGATAATTCATCGGTAAAAGAGCTAGGATCATTTAATACATATCGACTAAAAACTTGCCATGTGACGGTTATTACCAAAACAATCAGTGCCACTCCACAGAATGATAGTATTAGCTTGTCTACAATACTTCGTAGACCTTTCAAAAAGGAATGCATTCAATATCCTTATTATTATAAATACAATACCGGCCCTATAGGCATATTATTTATAGAGCCAGTATTAGACGGTTAATACTTACATCTCTTGAATCTTATTGACGTAATAACCTAGTTTTTCATCTTCACGCGCAGAATCTAGCATCGGCTTAACTTTTTCTCTGAATTTTTCTTTATCTACTTCTACAAAGGTGACACCCAGCGCTTTCGCCTTTTCTACATTGGCACTCTCGGTCTCATCCCAGATGCGAATTTCTTCGTCTAGCGATTCTGCCGCTGCTTCTTTTAATATTTTTTGCTCAGCATCACTTAAGCGCGCCCATGTTTCTTCTGAAATGATGATAAGGTCAGGCGTCATGGTGTGTTGATCCAACGAATAGAACTTGGCGACTTCTGTATGACGCATCTCCACTAAGCTCGACACATTATTCTCTGCCGCGTCGATGACACCTTGTTGCAATCCAGTATAAATCTCAGTGAATGGCATTGGTGTTGCTCTAGCACCTAAAAGATTAATCATCTCCATCATCGTTGGAGACTCAGGCACACGCACTTTTAGACCTTTCAAATCTTCTGGCGTATTAATTGGTTTTTCACTGTAAAAGCTTCGAGATCCTGAATCATAAAATGTCAGACCAATAAAACCTTTACCTTTACTCGACACTAATAATTCTTCTGCTGTATCGCTCTTCATAAAGCGGCGCATATGCTCAGGATCATTAAATAAGAAAGGAATAGATAGTACTTTAAATGTTGGTTCAAACGATTCAGACAATGCACCGTTTATTTTCGCCATATCAATTGCACCAGTTACCACTTGTTCGGCTTGGTCTCGCTCTGATCCCAACTGAGCATTAGGGAATATTCTAACGTTCATGTCGCCATTAGATTTCTCTTTCACCTTGTCAGCAAAAATAACCATTCCTTTGTGGGCTGCATTATCTAATGACATTGCATGCCCCAACGTTAACGTTGTCGCGCTTACATTAAAAGCGGCTAAAATGGATGTCGCCAATAATGGTAATATAAGTTTTTTCATTGAACTTCCTTAGATGTGTTTTCTGTCAATTCCAACTCAACATTCAATGCCATTATAAAAATGCACTTTTGTAATACAATAATCTAAGAATACATACATGAGCGAGATCACAAGTGTTCATACAACAAAAAATAATATTTACTTATTGGTGTTACATCTATTTACATGTAATTTATAGAATCAATCACGTTTTTCACCTCATTAATATCTCACCTCAAGATTGACATCTAACAATTAATATAAATTACTGACAAAACTATCTTTTATCAACGGTAAATATGTAGCTAAGACAATTAATGTTTTTGTGATGGCTCTTCAACTCTCTCAGCTAATTATCTTGTCATATAATAACAATCCTGTTTGTAGGTAATCATTATCAATACCTACAATGACTTCCGCCTCTCAATATTTTCTGAATACATTAACGACGTACCGAAGGGTGGATCCAGCTAAAAGCATGTGTACACAGATGGCAAAAAAGCCACCAAACAGTGACTTTTTATAATGAACGGGTTAACTACTGACAACCAGTCGCTCGTAGTTAGGCGCTTTAGCATCTAGTACTAATGTGGCTGATAAAGATTGGCATTCATTTCTTGGCCTTTTATGGGCAGGAACAACCTCAATCAAGGCACTACACTCAACATTTTCTTTGATCAACTCATCAATTTACGACTGCTTCATCGGTGGCAACGATTTTACATATCACATAGTCTAGCAAGCCTTTCCTACTTATTAATCAAGCTCAGACTCTAACGCTTTCTTTAGCTCTGAATAGGGTAAATAACCAGGAATAATTTGGTCGTTAATAATCATGGCTGGCGTACCGCGCAAGCCTAAATCGAGGAAGAATTGGTTATTTCGCTCCAAGATTTCATCCGAAACATTCGATTGCACCAACTGGCTTTGTGTACCCGTTTTATCAGCAATAGCCTTCAACGAACGTTCATTATGAAGACGTGGATTCGCTGCCAACAAATCATTCACTTGCTGAAACTTATCCGGTGCGTCACGCCATACATTCAAGGCATAACTCGCGGTTGTGTATTCCAGTTTACTGTTGCGCTCTTTCAGTGGCACATAGATATTAATCACCTTCACTTGAGGGTAATCTTGCACCAGTTTTTCCAATTCAACATCGAGTTTTTTGCAGTAAGGGCAATTGTAGTCCGTCACATTTACAATCGTCAGTTGTGGATTTTCTGCCTCACCGAACGATGAATGAACAGCGCTATTAATATGTGGCTGATAACGCTGCAGCGCGACACTAATACCTTGCTGTTGCGCGATAAATCCGCTGAGACTTTGATGAAGCGTGTCCACGACTTCAGGATGCTCTTGAAGCATTTGAGTGATCTCTTTAATTTTCAAATTGGTCGCGTCCGAGGCTGAATCCGCCATCGCGTTAACGCTAAAACCAAGCAACCCAATTGAGATTAATGTCTTAATTTTATTCATTTTTACTATCCATTTAACTGTCTATATCAGCAAAGCTCTGCCATGCTGATCGTGCAATAAAGAATGATGTCAGTTGACTACAACATCACCAAGCGAGCGAAGAGGCCTATCGGGGTTGTGACCCCTGTTGTGGTGGAGGCGATTTTTCCGTCCTTTATAATGACAATGGTTGGCGTTGCCGTAATACCCCAACGATGCAAGATCTCACCTTTTGGGTCATTGAGATTTGGGAAGTCCGTTTCTTTGCCGGCCATAAACTTTTCTACCCGTTCAGCAGGGCCGGAAGTCGCAGAAACGCCCACAACCTTGTAAGGGCCATTAAACCAATCAACCGTTGGAGTGACGAACTTGCACGCAGGACACCATGTCGCCCAAAAATAGACAATCACCGGTGCTTGTTTACTCTCTTCCAACACATCTATCCACTCGCCTTGCAATGTCTGACCCGCTAAAGAAGGCAGGTCAACGACTGGCATATCGCGAGTGCGGTAGTGGTCGACAGCGATACTCACCACGGTGATGATCAGCACTATCAAGCCCCACTCTTTGACGTGATGACGCCAGCCTTTACGTGGCTTTTTAGCTTTGTTTTTAACGCGCTTATCACCAACCATTATTGTACTCCCTGCGCCTCGGCGATGGCACCAAGTACGGTGTCATCCGATAAGATCACGGGAAGTGGAATGCCTTGTGGTGCATTGGGACCAAATACGATGTTAAATGGCACACCGTATCGCCCGTAAGAACGCAAGAATGCCGTGACATTGTCACTCGGTGTTGTCCAGTCACCTTTCATGGCGATCACATCACTACGCTGTAGCGTGTCATAGACAGGCGGTTGCAAGATAACGCCAATTTTATTGGCCTTACAAGTAATGCACCAATCTGCCGTCACATCGACAAATACCGTATTACCAGCGGCAACCTGCGCTGAAATCTCTTTCGTGGAGAGCTTCACCCAATCAGGCTCAGGAGGCAGCGGTGTTGCCCAGCTATTTGCCGTCATACTGCCACCAATGAGCATACCCGCCAGGGTAACAATGCTAACACCACCCAAAATTAAGGCTGGTTTATCACCATAGGTTTTCTTTACCCGTAAAAACAGCCACACGAAACCCGCTAAGGCCAGCACTCCGACCCAAAACGGTGGAAGATGATTATTCAGCAAAGACAAGAGCCAAATGGATGTCATGAGCATCATCACACCAAAGACAATCTTGACCTTATTCATCCAAGCGCCTGGCTTCGGTAACCAAGAGACCATGCGAGGAAACAAGGCGATAAGAATCCATGGGGATGCCATGCCGACTGCTAGAGCGGTAAAGATAGCAAACGTTGCCGCTGTACTCGTCGCCAGCGCAAACGCCACAGCGGTACCCAGAAACGGTGCTGAACAAGGTGTTGCCAATAATGTCGCAAACATTCCCTGTACAAAGTGCCCCGCATAAGAGCTGTCTCCTTTCGTAGCGACCCACGTGTTCAGACTACTTGGCAATCGCAGCTCAAATAGACCGAGCATATTGGCCCCAAACAATGCCGTGATAAGCAACATGAACCCAATAAAGCCACCGCTTTGGAATTGAATCCCCCAACCGATACTTGACCCGGATAATTTCAATAGCGTGATAAATAAGGCAAGCAACCAAAATGAGGCCAAAATACCCAAAGCGGACGCCATAAATTGAGTTCGAACCTTGGTCCGTTCCGACGCCGCGGCAGAGATAACGTGGCTTAATTTCATTCCCAGTACAGGAAAGACGCACGGCATGATATTAAGGATGAGTCCACCCAACAGGGCAAAACCTAACATCGACAACATCGAACCTGAAGCCCATGAGTCAGAGGCACTTGGTTCACTGACCACACCATTAGTCACGGTGAGGGACTGCTCAGCCAGTAAGTTTTGATCGATTAAGGTCACCAATATCGGTCGCTGGTTCAGGTCAGGGTCACTTAACCAACTGGTCACCTTCATCGTTGCCACTAAGGTATCTTCATTGACGACAATGTTTGGCGATAGAAATGAGTAGTCTTCAATATCAACGTCGCTGCTATCCACCAATAAATCTGGCTTCACCCAGCCTTGTGGATTGACGACGGTAACTTGTAGCTGTTGACGAGAGCTATCCCAGATTGCCTCAACCTTTTCAATTATTGGCGATGCTTTGGGTACTTGACTGATAGCCTGTGCATATTGATACATCGAGGCTTCCGACACCTGCAAGTCCATTGGTACAAAGGTCATGTCTATCGGAAAGTCTGTCAGTACACACACCGTTGTGCAGCTTGAAATAGTGGCGACCGCCGAAAGCGTCACCGGTGCATGAATGTCCTTCACTTCAATATGGAGTGGGAACGTCACGTCATGCTTGTAGCCCAACGTTTCAAGGCCAAGTAGATCGAATCGATGCGGGTACGGCCATTCCCAATCAATAGCTTTGATATTACTTGAGGCTTGCCAGTTGATTTCAGGAGCGATCCCCCCCTCACCAGGTGATCGCCAATACGTTTTCCAGTCTCCTGATAAACGAACCTCGAGAAAGCCCTCTACGATTTGGGTTTGTTCGTTTACTTGCCCAGTCAGCACGACCCTGGTTTCAACGTGGGGATAATCACTATTTTGTATCCAGCCTGTGCCTATTTCTGTCGCAGTAGCGGTCGAGTCGTTCTGACGTTCACTCACCCCAACACTGAGAATCTCAGGGCTCCCCAAAAGCTCCTCTTTAGCAAATGCTGGCGAGGTGAACGATGACAATACGAGCACAAATAACGTTAACAGTATCGTTACTGAACGTTGGTATAAGTTTAGTTTTTTCATTGATATTCCTAAAATAAAATCATGACGAATCCGATTGCGATAAGCAATCCAGTACGACGATATTTTTACTCGTGGAAAGTGCAAAGCCGGAGATGGATCCGATACCGACTAAAAATAGGCTCAGTAAACGGACGGTATGAATGGTAATAAACACGGCAAACGCCGAACGTGAGCAGCATAACCGTGAGGGTAATCAACCATAGGCCATCAAGGTCTAAGGTGTGAAAGTTGAGTAACTTACTCGATAAGCTGCATTCATCACTGGCTTGTTTCACTGGCGCTGAAGCCGCAGGACTAACAAGGGACGTATCTCGATTAGCAGAGCTTACCTCAGATATCACGCCTTTTGAGCTACTCAGCGATTGACTGGATTCAACGATATTAGAATGAGAACACACTTGCAGTAGACCACTATTTTGCATCAAGCACACAAACAACACCCACCCAGTAAGGATGAGCGCCAATTTGGCTTTTTTGCTTAATGATTTCTCTCTGAGATCAGAGATAAAAAGTGGACTCAAAATAATTTCGTTACCGTTTGTCAGTGTTACTGTCTGCTTTTCGCACAGTGTAGTGAACCTCTGTGACTAACTCTAGAGAAATTTATACATTTTCGTGATTATTAACACTTTTCGGACCATAAACTCTATGAATAGGAAACGTCATAGTCTGACATGACTATCCAACATTTAATCGAAACGCTTGAATCAAATGCTCATAGTAGACACCTCGGGTTATCGACTCATCGCGGGTTAATTTGCTTGAATCTCCCTTTATCTGCCACGTCAATTGAGGTGCCTTCATAAAATCCTTGTTAGCTTCTACTGACTCTTGTCACACCCAAGCATTCCTTCGTACTTTTGTCTGATAGTAGTCATGTGTTACCCGCACTTTATTTCAATTTATATTTTTTTTTAACCCTCTCCCGTAGGCTATGTTATAACACAACTCGAACTCAGCTAATTGATAACTATTCGTGATTATAGCTGTATCAATCTACTTGGCCAGCACCTAGCTTCCAACTCCAATACTCAAATAGGTACACATCTCCACATGTCAGCCCAAACCACTATTCCGCCCTCACCTTCGGACGTTCAAAGTGTGAAAACACGTCTCGCTTCTATCGATATTATGCGGGGATTAGTTATCTTATTGATGCTCATTGATCACGTACGTGAGCGATTTTACTACCACAAGCCCGTATCTGACCCAATGAGCCTGTCGGATACCGAACCAGAACTGTTCTTCACTCGCATCCTTGCGCACTTATGCGCACCGTTATTTGTTTTCCTGACGGGGATTTCGGCGTGGCTTTATGAAAACCCACACGGTAGACCCAGCAGGAATGCGAGTGAGTTCCTTTTAAAGCGTGGCTTGTTTCTGGTCTTTCTTGAAATGACATTGGTGAACTTTTCATGGTTTGGGCGCTACGAGACGCTGTATTTACAAGTCATATGGGCTATTGGGTTGAGTATGATAAGCCTTAGCTTACTTTGCCGTTTACCACGTACCGCCACCGCACTCTTGGGCTTGTTGATTGTATTTGGGCATAACTTACTTACCCCAATTAATTTCGCCATGCATGAGGTGGGATATACGTTTTGGACTATCTTCCATGACGCGAATTTTTTAGTCACTGAAGGGCCACTGAAAATCAAAGTGTCGTACCCAGTATTACCTTGGATTGGGGTTATTCTACTCGGTTATTCTGTCGGCCCACTATTTGGTTCAGCGGTCACTCAAGCAAAGCGTCAATCAACCCTAGTTAAACTTGGTTTGCTAAGCCTTGCATTACTCATTGTATTGCGTGGATTCAACATATATGGAGAAACAGATGCTTGGGTTAGCAATGGGAGTCTGCTTGAAAGTGTCATGTCTTTTGTGAACTTTACTAAATATCCGCCGTCGTTGTTGTATATCCTGATGACCTTAGGTGCTGGCCTCCTTTTGCTCGCTGCATTTGAAAAGATGAACAATGCGGCCACCAATGTACTGCAAGTCTTTGGCTCCGCGCCCATGTTCTTCTACATAATACATCTTTACTTGTTACTCATTGGCTATCGATTAGTCTTGACGGTCTTTGGTCCAAACCATGGTGACTTATTCGGAATACCAAGCGTGGGCTATATTTGGTTAATTTCAGCGATCTTAGCTGCCGTACTTTATTTCCCTACGAAGGCTTTCTCGACCTATAAACAACGAAGCAACAGTAAAATTTTGAAGTATTTCTAAATAACTCAATTGCTATACGTCGAGATGACCTTCACTTGTAAAGTGGTCAGGTCATCTCGGTACTGGTCATATTAGCCAAAAACAATAGCGTCGTTTATGCTAATTGTTGTTGGTCGCTTCCCAAGAACGTGAACCATACCGGGTAATTCTGGTGTCATTCTTCCATCAAACTTTATCGTCACATGTCCTAGTTCATTAAGGTTTTTGGTCGCCATCTTACCAATAGAAGTCACTATATAATCTCGCTCACCAATCAGTAACGTGCTTTCAGTCGTTAATGTACCTCGCTCTGCGCCTTGGTTATGGATAAAGCAATAATCCACTACATCTTCAGGAGCAGATTCATTGAATAAGATCATCATATCGTCCTCCAATGAATCATTCGCAAGTTCACCAATTTTCGTTATAGATGCTTTAAATTGAAGTGACATCTCAACTCCTATTGATAAATGAACATAGACACGAACCACGCCAATAAGACTGTAGGAGCTCCTGTAATAAAGCGAGAGTACAATACGGATGGTACGCCAATTTCTACCGTTTCTTGCTTAGCATCTGCCAACCCAAGCCCAACAGGAACAAAATCACAGGCTGCCTGAGAATTTATCGCAAACAAAGCAGGCAATGCTAAATGAGGGGGGATGGCACCCGCACCAATTTGCACCCCTACAAGCACGCCGATGACTTGTGCAATGACAGCCCCTGGGCCAAGAAATGGCGAGAACAGAGGGAATGAACAAATTAATGCCAGCGTAATAAGGCCTAATGGATTCTGTGACAAGGGGGTCAGCACGTTTGCGATAAGATCACCTATACCTGACGCCATGATAATACCGATGAGCATCGATACAAACGCCATAAAAGGCAGAATTGTTTTCAAAACAGTATCAATGGTGTCTCGTCCTGCTTGGTAAAATATCGACATGACATTTCCCATCGAAAGTCCAATACTGGCAACTAAACCACTACTCTGCTCGCTTATTTTTTTTGTTATATCAATCGTAGGAGCAGTGGGTGAAGGGATAGGATCCGAATGAACGACTTTTCGATGTTCGATAGTTCGAGAAACTAGACTCATGCCAGAAGAGTCTATGGATGAGACATAAATGTCTTCTCGAATATACTCAGCCAGTGGCCCACTCTTACCAGTCGCATGTATATTAAGCGTAAATAGTTTTTTCTTAGGGTATAAGCCACAACGTAATGTTCCACCACAATCGATAACAACGAAGGCCACATCTGAGTCGTCGACAATATTCCTAAACCCATCAACCACTTCTAAACCGGTTAATTGACTCAAATAATCAACAATCTCCGGCTTTACTCCACCAGTTACATATAAGATTTTCTTACCAGGTTTTATTGGAATATAGAGTGGGCCTCCCCAGCCTCCACTGCCTGCAATTACCTTTAAACTTTGATTCATACATTCCTCCGGCTTTCAAAGTCCGGATTGTCCGAAAGCGTTTTACCTTGCTGCCGACATAGCATCGAAGTCGTGAAGTCCGTGACCCAGCCTCTAAAGAAATTACTTATCAAGCCCACAAGTAAATAAGTGATAGCTAAAGGGCCTAGAGGAAGACCTAATTGTGACAGTCCATTTGCAATGCCCAAATATATAAAAAGCTCCCCGGGATTTACGTGAGGGAACATACCGTTCATAGTATGGCAACTGTATGACGCTGATGCGTAATAAGAAGGTTTATAACGTTCCGGTAGAAACTTACCCAAACTTAATGTCATAGGATTACAGAAGAAAAAAGTACCAAGGAAAGGAAGAACTAAATAACGAGAAAACGGGTTGCTTGCACATTTTTTAGCAAGTTTTTCAATTCGATGCTGCCCGATAATTCGAATAAGAGAATTCATGGCAACGAGCAAACAAATAAGAACTGGCAATATATCAACGACCATTCCTAGTAGAACATCCCCTCCTTTTTCAAAAAGGCTAAAAAACCACTCAGCGGCAAGTGTTATGCTATCCATAGTGTCCACACGGTTACGTTCAAGTGACCACTATTTTTCATTGGTTGCAGTCACTTGAAAAGCACATATCTTTCATTTTGTGAGTTATATCAATAACAAAACTTTCAAAGTGAAAGTGATCACTTTTAACCTTACACTAGATACACCGTAATCCCTTTACTCTTTAAGCCCTCTAGATCACTTTTCGCTATGTCTGTATCCGTCACAACGATATCAACGAGATCAATAGGGACCACAACGTTTGGACTTTTACGACCAAACTTCGAAGAATCAAGCACCGCTATAATTTGATTCGCTGATTGACACATCGCTTGACTGACTTGATAAGCTTCTATGTATGTCGTACAGCCTTGAAGTAAATCGAAGCCGTCGGCTCCAATAAATAGCTTGTCAAACGAAAACTGGCTAAATGCGCTTTCTGCTAAGCTACCATGAAAAGAAGCCGATTTTTTCCTGTAAGTACCACCTGGCATTATCACCGTATGCTCTGAGTCGAGATCATTCAGAGCACTTAGAATATCAATACTGTTTGTCATTAATGTCAATGACATAACCTTATCTAAGTTGGGTATCATCTGTAATGTGGTGCTCCCACAGTCCAAGATTATAGATTCACCATCTTGAACAAGCTCTGCCGCTTTGCGAGCAATTCGGGTTTTCTTGTCTAGATTGATTGTTTTCTTGTCATCCATCGCTATATCTTCGGCGATAGATGTAGGTTCTGATGGCGCACAAGCTTCTGCACTACCATACCGTCGCGCAACGACACCTTGAAGCTCCAGTTGTCGTAGATCCGTTCTAATTGTTGCGCCAGAAGTTTCAAAGATAGCCGCGAGTTCATTCACTGCGGTCTTCCCGTGCTCTTGTAAATAAGAGACCAATCTACTACGTCTATCACCAATGGTCATTAGCTAAAATCTCCTCTTTTTTTTATTGTACACGAAAAGCATTTCATTTTAAAAGCCGCTCATTCAGTTTGAAAAGCCACCTTTAGCGCTTCTTGTGTACCCTTATCAAGGCTACTTACCTTTTGATTTGAAAAAGGAAATGCATCACCAATTAAGCTATCTAACGTTTCAGGCCTAGCAAATACCGTCACACCCTTTAACACTTTTGCATCAATAATTTTACGTTCTGGAGATTCAGAAAGAACTACTATCGTTCTTTTTTTCCATTTACTCTGAGTGCGTCCTATTTTTACCGTCCCTTTTTTCGCCATTGCTTGAAGCATTCGGTTAAAAGCTCGAATTTGAAAAAAACTCAAGCCTATTTGCCCTATCCAGGCAGCAATCGCCACCACAATTAACATCGATATTGAGTCCATAAATCACCTATGACGCATTTACATTAAATCAAATAACTTTACTGACAGTAATATTACTACACCGTCATTTCTTTAACTTCATTACATCAATGAAAAACCGCGTTGCAAAAACCATTGCCGCGAAGACTAAAACATCAATCACAATGTCCATGAACTGCTCCTCAAATCAATCAAAAAATTCGCCCCTAAAGAGGAACTCCCCCATACAATGATGTGGGGGAGTTACAACATAACCGTTCACATTCGTCGTTTAAAACATTACCTGTCCACCAGTAATATTGATGGATTGTCCTGTGCAATATTTAGCACCTTCACTTGCATAGAATTTCAATACATTCAGGACATCATCATAACCACAACCTGCTTTAAGTGGGACTTTATCGATATAGTGGTCCATTACTTTATCTTCCGGCAATCCTAATTTTTTTGCATATTGCGGAATTAGACTCTGGAACATAGGAGACTGCAACAGGTTACCCAGCATTAGACTGTTCACAGTAATATTGTCATCTGCCAAGTCCAAGGCGATGGACTGCGTAAGCCCTATACCTGCAAATTTTGCAGAGCTATAACCCGCGTTATGCTTACTTCCAACTTTACCCGATTTGCTGTTGATTTGAAGAATTCGCCCCCCCCTACCTTGGTCAACCATATATCGAGCAGCTTCTCTGGCGCATAAGAAATAGCCATTCAAATTGACATTGACGTTAAAATTGAAGTCATCGAGCGAAAAGTCCGTCACCTTTGCCGCTTTTGCAACACCTGCGCTGTAAACTAATACATCGATACTACCGAATTGATCATTAATTGCTTTGAACGCTTTCTCAACACTACCTTCATCAGTGGCATCAACTGCGACTCCGAATGCGTTTGTTTGCCCAGACATAGTGCAGATATGATCAGCTACTCTCACTGCATTTTGACCATTGAGGTCAGCAACACCAACATTGTACCCTTCTAGTGCTAATCCTTCACAAAGGTACTCACCAAGCGTTTGACCGCCACCAATTACAACTGCTGTTCTCATAACAAACTCTCCAAAAAGGGCGAGGCTTGAAAGGTTCAAACCTCAAATATTAATTAATTAAATGAAATCGTTGAGCCAACATGTAACGATTGAGGCTGCAGACCATCTAGGTGCAAACTTCCAACAAAATCGGCCTCATTGGCGGCATCAAAACGTAAAGTGATATGACCTAAGTTACCTAAATTTTGGTTAACAGCATCGCCAACAGCGGTAATCGGATATTGTGTATCATTGATAACAACGTTCCCCCCGACGTTAATGACACCTTTAAGCTGATCATGACTGTGAACAAAACAGTATTCAGCAGCATCGGCAGGCACTGACTCATTAAATAGAATCAGCATGTCATCACTCAAAGCCTCTATTGCAGACTCACCTACTTTAATAATTTGTATATCGTATAAGCTCATGATGTGCTCCTAGTTATAGATGAACATTGAAGCAAACCAAGCAAGTAATACTGTTGGTGCGCCCGTTAAGAATCGACTGTATAAAACCGATGGGACACCGACTCGCACAGTTTCAGGTTTCGCTTCCGCCAAACCCAACCCGACAGGAATGAAATCACAGGCTGCTTGTGCGTTAATAGCGAATAAAGCTGGTAGCGCTAAATGTGGCGGAATATTTCCTAACCCTATTTGCGTGCCAATCAGCACACCAATGACTTGAGCAATCACTGCGCCAGGGCCTAAGAAAGGTGACAGAAATGGGAATGAACAGATTAATGCCAATGTAATCAGCCCCACTGGATTAGTCGCGAGCGGCACTAGCACATGTGCAATGCTATCTCCAATCCCACTGGCTAAGATGACCCCGATTAACATGGAAACAAATGCCATGAATGGGATAATTGTTGATATTACGGTATCAATGGTATCCCGGCCGGCTTGGAAAAATGTCGCCATGACATTCCCCATACCCATACCAATCCGAGCTAATAAGCTGTCTGACTGTTCCGTCAATTTTTTATTTGTATCGATGTACCCGCCACCTGTAAGAGAAGCATTACCATTGGCATCAACCGATATGTCTCCCACTATTTGATGAGGTGCCGCCTTCGCGGTAGACGCTACAGTTTCAGTTTGATTGGCAAAGCTGACACAGTCGACATCCACACTCGACACATAATTACTTTCATTAATATATTTTGCCATCACGCCAGACTTACCCGTCGGCATGACATTCAAGGTTGGAATATTATTTTTTGGATACAAACCGCACCGCATTGAACCGCCACAGTCGATAACAGCACATGCCATCTCCTCGTAATCACACCCCTCAGCAAAACCATCTACCGCTTCTAGACCTGTCAATTCAACCAATTTGTCAACCAACGCAGGGCGAGTCCCTCCCACCATGTACATGATTTTTTTGTTACTAGGGAAATTAATTAGTAATTCACTACCCCAACCGCCTTTACCTGCTTTCACTCTAAGTGTTGTCATTGTGGTATCTCCTAATTAACCAAATTTAACTTCACGCTCTAACGAAATGCCTTGTTGCTTCTCAACCATCATGGTCGTGAAGTCAGTCACCCAACCTCTGAAGAAATTAGACACCGCACCAACAACTAGATACGCCACAGCTAATGGTGCAAGAGGCAGTCCTAACGTTGTGAGGCCGCTAGCTATACCTAAGTAGACGAACAACTCACCCGGATTGACGTGAGGAAAGAGTCCATTCATTGAGTGGCAAGAATATGAACCGGCAGCGTAGTAGCTTGGCTTATAACGCTCTGGTAGAAATTTACCTAATGACAACGTCATCGGATTACAAAAAATGAAAGTTCCAACCACTGGGAGTATTAAGTAGCGTGACACCGGGTTGCTTGCGCATCGGCTTGCTAGTTTCTCAACGCGATGTTCCCCGACAAAAGCAATCAACGCGTTCATCGCACATAACAAAGCAATAAGTAACGGAAGAATACCGGTCATCATACCGAGCATGACTTCTCCGCCTTTTTGAAATAACCCTATAAACCATTCAGCTAAAAATATTATTGTGTCCATCTGTTTCACCTTGTTGTTATTTGATGGACTGATTATGCAAGATAGCTTTCAAAATAAAAGCGATCGCTTTCACAATTTTCAATTCAAAAACCAAAGGTGAGACAAAAAGAAAATAATGAAAGAAATATGAAAATAAATCCCGACAGACCTTAATGAAAAAATAACCTTATTAAACAATTAGATACAAAATAATAATTCAAATAAGAGCCAGCAAGGCAGAATATCACACCATATTGAGTAATTTAACAGTATGTGACCCTCGTCAAACAATAACATCCACGTTCATAAAAAAAGAAATGAAAGCAACTGTTTTCATTTTGATAATTACATCGTAAAGTAAAGGTACAGAAAAGATTGGGAGGAACGAGAATGCATCAACCGTATGACAATGAAGAAATATGTAGAACAGCAACCACAATTATTGAGAGAGAAATAAAACATGCATCTCAATTAATTGGTGGCATAAACGATAACTTCGCCAATGCATGCCACAGTATCGCAGGATGCAAGGGTAAAGTGATTGTCTCAGGTATTGGTAAATCCGGGCATATAGGCAAGAAGATTGCCGCAACACTCGCTTCAACGGGGACCCCCTCTTTCTTTGTGCATCTCGCCGAGGCCTTACATGGTGATCTGGGGATGATCGAGAAGTCAGACATTGTTATTTTCATTTCAAACTCTGGCCAGGCTAACGAACTCAAAACCATTCTGCCATTGTTGGCAATAAAAATGATAACGACCATTGCTATCACATGCCGAACCGATAGTTACCTCTCAAAAGAATCAACATTTACCTTGCCAATTGCAATTGAAGAAGAAGCTTGCCCGCTTGGGTTGGCCCCCAGTTCCAGCGCCGTTAACACTCTCATATTAGGCGACGCGTTAGCTCTCACAGTAATGACAATGAAAGGATTTGGAAAAGCGGACTTCGCTCGCTCTCACCCCGCAGGAACACTAGGCGCTCAGTTGTTAACACAAATCAAACAGCTACTCAAAGAAACACACCGATTAGCCTATTGTAAAGCAGAGACCTCTCTGATGGAGGCGGTACATGTCATGTGCAAAACAGGTCTGGGTTTAATCGCTGTCGTCGACGGTGAACATGTTATTGGTGTCTTTACGGATGGTGATTTACGTCGTTCATTAAACGACAAAGTGTCATTAGATAACGGTATTGGCACTGTCATGACTCGTCAATTTCATAGCTTAAATGAAAATGACCTCTGTAGTAACGCGACGCACACAATGAATCACCACACTATTTCGGCGCTTCCTGTGACAAACAATGCGGGGAAATATGTTGGGGTCATCAACCTCAGTACTATTCATGAAGCGGGTATTTATTAGATTTTTTATAATTAAAACAGGAGGGTATATGTTTCAAAAAACACTTTTTATCTTTGATATGGATGGTGTGCTAATTGAATCGGAGCCGTTTTGGAGAGAAGCGCAGATAGAAGTATTACGTCATTACGATGTAACTATTTCCGCTGAAGATTGCATTTGCTATACGATGGGAAAACGTATCGATGATATTGCTAGATTGTGGATTAAGCGTTTCAACCTACCCGTCACAGAAGAGTGCTTAAGGTCTAAAATTATCGAAAAAGCCGGAAGTTTGATACGCCAATTCGGGACCATAAAGCCTGGCATAAATGAACTCATCACTCAACTGCAACACCAACGCTATAGAATTGCGCTCGCTACGTCTTCTAGTCAAGCTATCATCGATGCCGTGATACACCGACTCAAGCTTGACAATATCTTCGAACTCGCACTTAGTGCTGACGACGTGCCATTAGGTAAGCCTGCACCTGATGTTTATAACGAAGTATGTCGACGCCTAAATGTAGAACCAACAAAAGCGATCGCGTTAGAAGACAGTCTCACGGGAGTCCGATCTGCACTAGCCGCAGGTATCACAACGATTGCTATACCAGAATTCCACAGCATCGAGTTCCACATCGCTGATTATTGTGTCTCAAATATCAACGAAGTATTCGTTTTATTGCAAAACGATCATTAACTATTAACAAACAGCTCAACAAGTTGGGCTGTTTGTTAAACCACGTTGATTACATTGATGTCCATACACTAACGCATCTTAAACGCTTCCTGATGAAAGCGGTTCGCTGGCAACCCAGCCTCCACCAGTCCAGATTTTAGCGAATCACCAAAGGTCTCTGGACCACAAAAACTGACCTCAAACGACTCTGATGTGAATGATTCTAGGACTTGAGTACTGTCTAAGAATTCCCCTCTTTCGGCATCTACCACATGCAATTCAACGAAGGATAGATGGCGAAGTAGCATCATTATCTCATGGTTAAAAAAGGCTTCTTTCTTCGACTGTACACAGTAAAATAAATGTATTTTATTGATGCGGCTGACTTGATCGTTTGACTGCGCTTTTAGCCAGTACAATCGCGAGATAAATGGCACGATACCAATACCAGCACCTACCCATATTTGGTGCATCGATTGAGGTACTTGAAAGTAACCATACCCTCCTTCAACTGTCACACCTTGCTCTGCCGCTAACGTGTTGACCAAGTCGTGGGTATAATCGCCTAAGCTCTTGATTCCGAATTCAATGCGTAGGGTGCTAGGGTCATAATTTAAAATAGAAAAAGGATGAGGTGATTCCCCATCATGGAAATTCAAATAGGCAAATTGCCCTTCTTTATACAGAATGCCCGAAGTTAATTGAATCGTTATGCGAATGGCGTCGTTGTGACTCAATCCTTTAGCCTGAGACGAAAACGGCTTTACTTCTACTACGGTACCATCAGCCTTATTCTTGCGCCCAATGCGACCAGTCAGCGACAACCAAGACCCCACTCCCCCAGCCAAGCAAAGGGCAATAATCGTCATGTTTTGTGGGATCGCCACCAGCGTCCAATCAAGCAGCAAGAGTGTGTGAAAAATCCCTGCAACCATCAAGGCTCCCCCTAACTTATGAGTGAACTTGAATTTTTTATAGCTAATCGCTTGTACTAAGCTAATCACACTAAAGATAAGCAACACGTAAAACGCCAGTTCACCCACCTGCTCCGCAATTGGCCGCCATTGAATCCCTTCGACAATGGCTCTAGGCCCTCGATGGGGACGCTCAATCATACCGGCACCGACCATCCATTTGGCAGACTGAACCGTCAACCAATGCAATAGCAGTGCTACCGCCGCACCAATGCCTAGCTTTTTGTGTAATTTATAACCTTGGTCGAGGCCATTAACCATTTTTTCTACCCAACGAAACCGGGCAACCAGCAAGACAGCCACACTCATATACGCCAGCCCCAACAGGCCAGTAAGCATAATGAGCTGGTGGCGCCATACAAAGAATTCACCTAACTTATCCCATTGAATCAATAGATTGGGTAGCCAAAGCAAGGTCAATAATACGGTAAGTCTCAACATGAGAGCCTCTTTCGATTAATAAAAATTTCCACTCAATAGGATACGCTCAATAATCCGCACAAAAAGTAGGTTTACACACCTTTAATCTGATTTACATTTGTTTACAAACAGCGTTAACCCCTTCTTAACCCCCCTATTGTTATCTTACCTGTCATTGCTATGTCGCTACTTTTTTGAAGGTCACCTTATGTTCTCATCTACTGTGCTTAAACGCGGTGTTAGTCTGCTTCTTCCTTTCGTTTTACTTGGTTGTAATGCCCAGGCAGAACCAGAACAAAAAGCCGTTGAATCGGTCCACGTTGATACGCTCACATTATCGTCATCGACCTTACGATTAACCAAAGAATTACCAGGACGAATTTCCGCATTTAAACAAGCCGAGGTGAGACCTCAAGTGTCAGGCATCGTCATTGAGCGTTTATTTGAGGAAGGCAGCTACGTCAACAGTGGTGATTTACTTTACCAGATTGACTCGACCAGCTATCAAGCCACGGTGAACAGCGCAAAAGCTCAACTTGATAAAGCGATCGCCAATGAAAATACGACACAAAAAGCGGCGGTACGATACAGCGAACTGCTCAAGAAAAATCTAACCAGTCAGGTACTTTCTGACGAAGCGACCTCGGCCTATCAACAGGCTGTCGCGGAGGTTGCGATTCGCCAAGCGGATCTTGATAACGCCAATATTGAGCTATCCTATACTCAGGTGAAGGCGCCCATATCTGGAAAAATCGGTATTTCTCAGGTTTCTGAGGGCTCTTTAGTGACGTCTGGGCAGTCTGCGTATTTGACGACGATTATTCAATCAGATCATGTTTACGTGGATATGCAGCAGTCATCACTCTCGCTGTACAAGATACAACAAGAATTTATCGGACAAGAACACGGTGACATTGACGTTCCTGTTTCGGTGACTTTAGAAGATGGGACGCAATATGGAGAGATCGGTTACTTAGCGTTTTCCGATGCACACGTTGATGACTCGACAGGAAGCGTAACACTACGAGCGGTTATACCAAACTCGAATCATGCGTTGTTATCTGGGATGTTCGTGCGAGCGACGATCTCAATGCCTGTAGAGAAAGACTATTTGGTGGTACCGCAATCGACGGTAGTACGAAGCCAGTCAGGTGAGCCTTCAGTATTTGTTGTCGATGAAACTGGTTTAACTGAAAAAAAACCGGTGGTTTTAGGTAATGAAATTGGTAATGGTTGGGTCGTAGAAGAAGGACTTGTTGCGGGTGACAAAATCGTGGTGTCTAACCTTATTAGAGTCAAGAACAATCAAAGCGTTATCATCGATACAGACACCGATGTGAATGGCGACATTATCTATACCGCTAGTGTTTCGACCCATTAATTTAATAGGATTTCTTCATGTCTCGCTTTTTTATTAACAGACCGATATTTGCTTGGGTCATCGCCATTATCATCATGCTTTCAGGCATTGCTTCTATCTTAAGTTTGCCGGTTGCTCAATACCCCACGATTGCTCCTCCATCAATAAAGATCAGTACTTCGTACCCGGGCGCCTCAGCAAAAGCGATTGAAGACAGTGTGACTCAGGTCATTGAGCAAAGCATGACCGGACTTGATAACCTTTTGTACATGTCGTCCATTAGCGATTCTTCAGGCAATGCGTCTATCACCCTAACGTTCAGCGCTGATACCGACCCAGACATCGCACAGGTTCAGGTTCAAAATAACCTGCAACAAGCGACTAATCGCCTGCCAACGGCGGTTCAAAACCAAGGAACCTCGGTGACAAAAAGCAGCTCTGGGTTCATGTCCGTGACCAACCTGTATTCACCAGACGGCACCATGAGTTCTGCCGATATTCAAGACTATGCTAATTCAAGTATCAAAGATATTTTGAGCAGAGTAGATGGTGTGGGTGAAATCACCGTATTCGGGCCATCTTATGCCATGCGTATTTGGCTCGATCCTGCAAAACTAAACAGCTATACCTTAACCCCTTCGGATATCTCTGCAGCTGTTTCAGAGCAAAACAGTCAAGTCACCGTAGGACAGTTAGGGGGAACACCGGCCACCGATTCTCAGCTTATCAACGCCTCGATTACCGCTCAGAGCCTGCTCACAACAACGGAAGAGTTTGAGAATATCCTCATCAAAGTGGAAGACAATGGTTCTCAAATTCGCCTCAAGGATGTGGCGCGAGTCGAACTTGGCAGCGAAGATTTCAGTGTGGTCCCTGCCTTTAATGGTTATGGTTCTTCTGGGATTGCGGTCACCTTAGCATCTGGCGCGAACTCACTCGACACACAAGCGGCGGTCGATGCCAAGCTAGCGCAACTGTCAGAGAGCTTCCCAGATGGCTTATTGATGGCCAAAGCCACCGACAATAACGCCTTTATTCGTCTGTCCATTACTGAGGTGGTAAAAACCCTTTTTGAAGCAGTCGTACTTGTTTTCTTTGTTATGTTACTGTTTTTGCAAAACTTACGTGCCACCTTGATTCCAACCATTGCGGTACCCGTTGTATTGTTGGGCACCTTTTCCGTTATGGCCGTGCTGGGTTTTAGTATCAACACACTAACGATGTTTGGCATGGTGTTGGCTATAGGACTCTTGGTGGATGATGCCATTGTTGTGGTTGAGAACGTTGAACGAATCATGCATGAGGAAAAGCTGTCACCACTAGAAGCCACTAAAAAGTCCATGACTCAAATTACCGGCGCGCTCATTGGTATCACGATGGTACTGGCGGTGGTCTTTATTCCGATGGCATTTATGTCAGGGTCCACCGGGGCGATTTATCAACAGTTCTCACTCACCATCGTTTCTGCCATGGTTCTGTCTGTCCTTGTTGCTTTGATTCTAACGCCAGTGTTGTGTGCTACGTTGCTAAAACCAGCTGGGCATGCCTCAAACTCAGCATTCTTTAATGCATTCAACCGTTTCTTTGACCGGTCATTATTTCGTTATCGTGCTTCAATAAAACACGTACTGAACCGCCCATTACGCTTTGTTTTAATTTATATCGTTCTGCTTGGCGGTGGCGCGTATATCTACACTTCGTTACCAAGTTCATTCTTGCCTAACGAAGACCAAGGTGAGTTCATGGTCATGGCATCACTACCTAATGGTTCAACGTTAAGGGAAACCACAGAGGTCATGAATGATGTCACAGCGTATTTTCAGCAACATGAACCAGATACGGTCAATACCGTTTTTACAACATCAGGGTTTAACTTTTCAGGTAAAGGACAAAACGCAGCGATGGGATTCATCGGGCTAAAAGATTGGTCTGAAAGAACAGCAGAAGGCACCGATGTTAACGCCATTATTGCACGCACCATGGCGCATTTTTCTACCTACAAAAAAGCGTCTATATTTGCTTTTAGTAGCCCAGCAATTCGAGAACTTGGCACATCATCAGGCTTTGATTTCTATCTCGAAGACGTCGGGAATTTAGGTCATGACGAGCTTATCAATCTGCGTAACCAACTGCTCGAGAAAATGGCACAAAGCCCTGTTTTGCAAAAAGTGCGACCGAACGGTTTAGAGGATAATGCTCAGTTCTTTCTGGATATCGACTACGAAAAAGCCAAAGTGCTTGGTCTCGAAATCAACGATATCAATGAAACGCTCTCCATCGCGTGGGGGTCAGCCTATGTCAACGATTTCATTGATAGAGGTCGTTCGAAAAAAGTCTACTTACAAGCTGACGCGGAATACCGTATGACGCCAGAAGATCTAGAACTGTGGTATGTGCGAAACAACAACAATGAGATGGTGCCGTTGTCGGCATTCAGTTCATCTCATTGGGGAAAAGGCTCACCACAACTGATGCGCTATAACGGCAACTCAGCCGTAGAGATAATTGGCGAGGCAGGCGTTGGCTACAGCACTGGCGATGCAATGGACGAGGTCAATCGCCTCGCAGCAGAGCTTTCAAACGACATTCAGGTAAGCTGGACGGGAATGTCTTACCAAGAACTAGAATCTGGTGGGCAAGCTCCCATCCTGTATGCCGTATCACTATTAATGGTGTTTTTATGTTTAGCGGCATTGTACGAGAGTTGGAGTCTTCCCGTCGCCATTATTCTTGTCGTGCCACTTGGGATACTAGGCGCGCTTGCGGCGACTACGCTTCGCGGGATGGAAAATGATGTTTATTTCCAAGTTGGGTTATTAACCACCATCGGACTGTCGGCAAAAAATGCTATCTTAATTGTTGAGTTTGCGAAGGAATTGTATGAAAAAGGCATGAGCTTGGTCGACGCTACCGTCAAAGCATGTGAGATGCGTCTTCGCCCAATCATCATGACCTCATTAGCATTTGTTCTTGGTGTCTTGCCGTTGGTGATCAGCACAGGTGCAGGGGCAAATGCACGTAATGCACTCGGCACATCCGTCATGGGAGGCATGATAGCCGCCACTATCCTGGTGGTTTACTTTGCGCCCCTATTTTTTGTTTTAATTGTTAAGATGTTTGGTGGCAACAAAGATACGGTGAACACTGCCTCTACGAGCAGATCTGAAGCAGATACAGATACAGATACAGCGTAATGAATTAGCCTCACGGCTCCAGTACCGATGAACAAGTCCTATACCATCGCGCCTTACTGCAAGGCGCTCAACCTCTTCAAGGAGCAACAATGAAGTCCGACAATCTTTGTTTTTTGTTGGTCGAAGACGACCTTGACCTCGCCTCTGCGGTCATTGACTATCTCGATTTAGAAGACATTTCATGTGACCATGCAGCCAATGGTGTCGCAGGACTAGAGCTAATTAAAACCAACGCTTACGATGTCATTATTCTTGATTTAAATTTGCCTAAAATGAATGGGCTACAAGTCTGCGAGCATATAAGAGGTCAAGGCATTGACGTGCCAGTACTCATGCTCACCGCTCGCGATACGCTCGACGACAAATTAATAGGGTTCTCTAAAGGCGCCGACGACTACCTCATAAAACCCTTTGCCATGGAGGAGTTGATTGTTCGATGCCAAGTATTGGCAAAGCGCCGCAGCGGTCAAATATCTCGCTTGTCGGTATCGAATCTCGTGTTAGATCTTAGACTCAAACAAAGCTTTCGAAATGAGACATCATTAAAGCTGTCGCCAACGGCACTAAAGATACTTGAGTTGCTAATGCGAGAAAGCCCAAATCCTGTTTCAAGAGAAAAGATCATGCAGACGGTATGGGGAGACGACCAGCCCGATAGCAATAGCCTAAAGGTTCACATTTTCAATCTGAGAAAGCAGGTTGACGGTGACTACAACAACAAACTTATTCATACCATCGCTGGCAGCGGTTTTGCCGTAAAGGATAGCGAACACTTATGAAAATTAAACCAAGCCTTCGCGTCTATGTCTTGCTTTCTATGCTCATCAGCGGGGTAGGTTTAATTTGGACGCTATCTGCCCTAAGTAATGGGTATTTCATTACCGGCATGGACATGGCAATGCGCCACGGAATGCTCGCCTATTCTCAACAACAGACCACGGATAACGAACTGGTTTATGTTGAATCACCAGAAAATCCGACGCAGCCTCATCGTCGAACCTTGCAATATAATTTTGTTCAGCACTGGCAAGATTTGCCACCTATATTCACCTCAACTTACCAAGCCGATGATATTGAGCTCAACGAACTCTATAAAAACATGCAAGATGCCACGTTGTTAATGCCTCCCAAGACAGGCTTTTTTTTGATGAAAATAATGAAAGATGGTACGCCGTATTATGTGTCCGTCATTATTTCTCATGATGGGCCGCTATCTAATGAGATCTCTGATCTTCCTCATGTCGCCATCATCGCTTTTACGGCCTTAGGGGGCACGTTTGCCTTCACACTCATCTTGTTATTTGTCATGAGAAGAGTCACGACTCCCGTCGAAAAACTAAAAGATTGGGCTAAACAGCTCGATGATAAACAACTTAAAAAACCCATTCCTGATTTTCACTACAGTGAACTCAACACGCTCGCGACGTTGATACGGGATAGTCTTAGCTCGGTACAAAATAGCTTGGATAGGGAACGACAGTTTTTGGGTTATGCCAGCCATGAGTTACGTACGCCAATCGCCGTAACAAGAACGAACGGTGAACTATTAAAAAAGCTCATCGAGAACAATAAACCCCCAGAAAAGCAACTCGACGTTGTCGCTCGAATTTTGCGAGCAAGCTTTACCATGACCGACCTGACCGAGACGCTACTTTGGCTTAATCGACGAGACGGAAAAGCACTAGACACCCAAGACGTTCAGTTGGGCTCACTGACGACTCAACTGGTCACTGACTTAACGTATTTGACCCAAGAAAAAGCGATTAACATCGAGATAAAAACCGATGAATTCATAACAAAACTGCCTGAAAGCGTTTGTCGGATTGTCATTTCAAACCTTATTCGGAACGCCTTTCAACATACCGTCAGCGGGCATGTGAGTATTATTCAATCAGGGCTTACGTTCTCTATCACCAATCAAAGTAACAATAATGAATCATTAGGTGATAGCCTAGGTTTTGGTCTGGGTTTAGAGCTAACCGAGCGTTTGATTACCCAACATCAATGGCAATACACGAGCTCTGAAATCGCGGGAGGTAAACACGTCACCGTCACCTTTCAATCCTAGGTCACTAAAATTAAAATAACGGACTATATTTAGGAAGGTTTAATTATTCTAGAGAAGACTAATGAGTGACGTTCATCGTATCCAGTGGCCAGACTACTTTCACCCTAAGAATTCACAAATCCATGTCCAAAATGACATTATTATCCCAGCAGAATGCGGGAAAATATGGCAGTGCATTGTTCGTGCGCCCTGTTGGCCACACTGGCCTCATCGACGTACAGCGATCCAAATCATTAGAGGAAATAGCCAAGAGCTGCAAAAAGGAACCGTCTTCAACTGGATAACAAAAACTAAGCAGTTCAATTGTACGGTGGTTGAATACACCCCATTCGAACGAATTGCATGGCGCGGAAAAACAGGGGATGTCGACATGTATCATGCATGGCTTCTCAGCCCTTGCTCCAAAGGATGTCGAGTGCTCACCGAATCAACACAACGTGGTGGCATGACCTGGCTGACCAAACGCTTTGTGTCAAAACAAGTGAATGCATACCACCAGCATTGGTTAGAGACACTCAATAAACAACTTAACTAAAGCCTGCCAATGACCATGTCATAAACCACGGCGATCTTCTACTGTTGATACTTACCATAAATATAAGAAAGCTCAGCAACCGTCTTGGCCGACAGTTTTTTCAACAAACTTGAGCGATGGACTTCAACTGTACGCATGGCAATGCATAGTTCGTCAGCAATACGTTGATTGCGTTTGCCCTCAATGATCAAGCGCAGAATGTCTCGCTCTCTGGCCGTCAAGGTATCGAATGCCGCGCGTGCTGATTGTGACTCCATTGCACACGAAGAATGAAGCAAACCATCTCGAATGGCTTGCGCCAACTCGCTTCCTTTGACTGGTTTTTGGAAAAAATTCACCGCGCCAGCTTGCAGCGCATCGACCGCCATTGGTACATCACCATGGCCAGTAAGAAAAATCACCGCTAAAGGACTTTTCGCATCATTTAGGTATTGATGAACTTGCTGCCCTCGTAGTCTCGGCATTCGACTATCTAATACCACGCAGCCAGGTTCTGTAATATCGACCGAGTCCAGAAATTGTTGTCCATCGCTAAATGTCGCCACCCTAAAACCATATTCTTCCAACATAAACTCTAACGAATCACACACTGACTCATCGTCATCGACGACGTAAACAGGGAGTAACATATCGATTTCTGTCATTGATATTCCTTTCACTATTTTGTTGGCTGTTCATAAGGGAAAAACATCTCAACGACGCAGCCATGCGGTTGCAATGAAGAAATGGAAAACTCACCGTTATGCATCTCAATCACGTCACTGCAAATGGCCAATCCGAGCCCCAACCCGCCTTCTTTCGTGCTAACAAAGGCGCTCGTCGGATCATCATGAATCAAACCGGTTCCATTGTCACAGATACGAATACTCACCCCACGGAGCGTATACTCAGTATGCACATCAATCTTGGCATGAAAGTGATCACCGCCTTGTTCTTGATAAGACACGCACGCATCAAGTGCATTACTAATGACATTCACCAGCACCTGTTGTAGCCCTACCATATCCGCCACAATATTTTTGGGTACCCCTTCATAAGTATGATGAAGGTTAACGCTCGACTTTTGTACACGAAAGTTCAGCAACTCAATCGTGTCTTCGATGATGTCCTGTACATCGCAATCTTGTTTGTCGACGCTGCGTTTTTTAATTAACGTGCGCAGGCGACTAACAATCGCATCAATTCTCTCCACCTGCCCCTGTATTTTTTCAAATATTGGTCCAATGTCTTCCACTGGCCGCTGTTTCGCTACTCGTAATAACCCTCCCTCACTGTAATTACGAATAGCAGCAAGCGGTTGATTAATCTCATGTGCGACGCTGCTACCCATCTCACCAACAATGGCAACCCGTTGTGAATGTTCCAGCATCTCACTTTTTTCTTTCAACCGATGAACGGTGAGCTCCAGCGCTTTTTTACTTTTACTGAATCGATACTCTAGCCAAAAATGATAGCCATTAAGAACGATAATAAAAATGAATAACGCCCACGCCCATTCTTGATGAAACCGCAACCAACGAAATGCTTCTTTCCACCAAGGTTGTTGTAAGGGGTGAAGATCTAATGCTTGATAAAGCTTGTCGATAGACAATAAGCTCACCGGTGGGGTCCAGCCAGATACACCAGCGGATACCGCGGCAGGGGCATCGGAAGGCATATCCAATAGCACTTGCGCTATTTTTTTAGCCAACACCGCCGAACCACGCTCGGTTTTGGCCATCGACCAATTGGGATAAAGCGGTGTCGACACCTGACAATTAAAATGCTCGATGGGTTGAGCGTTAACCACTCGAAACTTTCCAGCATCGAGTAACCCTTCTTTAACCATCGTTTCAAGAAGGCAGGCAGGAACAACGGCTGCCTCAACATTTCTATCACGAAGCTGATAGAGGTTGGCATCAATGGGAAAGCCCAAATAGCGCACATCGGCAAAAAAGTCATTGGGGTTTATGCCTTGCTGAACCAGTTCGTAGCGCAGTGTAAGGTACCCTCCAAATGCCTTGTCAGATACCGCGGCCAATGGCAAGCCTTGTACATCTTGTAACGTCTCATAAGATGAATCCGCGCGTACAACCAATGCAGAACCAATACCGTCGTTCGTTTTATTGGGCGCTCGGTTGGTCACTGTCGCTATCCATGATAACTCGTACTGACGACCTAGCCGAACGGCTTGACCTGGGTTGGTCAACACAAAATCGATGCTCTGCTCTTGCACCGCTTTCGTCATGCCATCGAGATCCAATGGCTTGAAAACAAAATGGGCTTCTGGAATCTTCTGATTCAGCCAATCAATCGTCGGCTGCCAACGTTGGGTGGCATAAAGATGGCCACGAATCGCGAGCACACTCACCATGACTTCGGGCTTCTCTCTTTGAGGATGAGTGAATTGAACGTCGGCGGCACCGTCGCGGCTGGAAGCTTGCATCGCGTTAGCCTGACCAAACCACCCGGCCATTATCACCGCGATAAAAACACACACAAAGCCCTGCCGATTTATCATGCTAAAGCCACTCTGAAATAAAAAATTCGACAACAGAATAACAGCCTCCTCTAGCGAACCGTATTTGTTTTGGATCAAGTTTGATTCGAGTATGTGGAAATCCACAATATCACGCAAGATCCACTTTTATCACAATAGAAACAAGCCCCCATTAATCTTAGCAGGTAAGTTATGGACTCTTCTAAACGACGCTTTCTCAGCGCCGTCACCGCAGGCGCTGCGCTCATCCCGGTCGCAGGGATTAACACCGCTACGGCGGGCACCGTGATTCGCAATAACAATGAACCAGACCGAAAGGGACAGGTAGGTAAACGCTACGCGATGGTCGTCGACCTTAGAAAATGTGTCGGCTGTCAGGCATGCACGGTCGGGTGCAGTATCGAAAACCAAGCCCCTATCGGCCAGTTTCGTACCACGGTTAAGCAGTATGAAGTCACGCTAGACGACGGCTCCAAAAGCTCTAAAGAAGTCAAATCGTTCATGCTACCTAGGCTGTGTAACCATTGCGAGAACCCGCCATGTGTGGCCGTTTGCCCCGTTCAAGCCACATTCCAGCGCGAAGATGGCATCGTCATGGTAGACAATAGCCGCTGTGTCGCCTGTGCCTATTGCGTCCAAGCTTGCCCTTATGACGCTCGCTTCATCAATGAAGAGACACTCACCGCCGATAAATGCACCTTTTGTGCCCATCGCCTTGAGCAAGGCTTGCTTCCTGCTTGCGTCGAAACCTGTGTCGGTGGCGCTCGTGTGATCGGTGACATCAATGACCCGTCCAGTGAAATTCGCCGCTTACTTACCGAACATCAAGACGATATTAAGGTCCTCAAACCGGAAGAAAACACCAAGCCTCATGTGTTTTATATCGGCATGAATGAGCGTTTCACAAGCCACGTGCAAGGTCAGCCTGCTATTTATGACCCACAAGACAGCAGCCACAATAAAGGAGAAAAGGTATGAACATCACCGAAATCCTAGTCCCCGCTCAAGCGTCTGCTTGGCTTCCGTGGGCAGTACAATACTTTTTCTACATCGGTTCGGCTTATGCTGCCGCGATTCTCTTTTTGATCGCCCTAGTTTTTCACGGTCAAACCACCCATCGCCTGCGTGCCGCTCTCGTACTGACATTAGCGATTGGCGCGATTGTCGGCCCACTAGCATTAACCGGCGACTTACACCAACCTGGCCGAGCATGGCATTTTTATACCCACTTAACCCCTTGGTCGTGGATGTCACTCGGTTCAATTTTTCTGCCTGTTTTTTCCGGACTCGCAGTTGGGACAGCATGGCTGTACCTACGTAACGACCTGATGCGATTGAAACATAACGATAATGCTATTTTGAGACGTTTCGCGGTGCTATCGCTTGGTCATTGGCCAACCTCTCGACGTCTCATGCTCAGTGTCGCCGTATTGACCGTGGTTTCTGGCTTATCTATCGCACTCTACACGGGGGCTGAGATCGCCGTGGTTCAAGCTCGTTCACTTTGGCATCAACCAGCTTCGCCATTACTTTGGTTTACCACCGCTTTTCTTGGTGCGATTGGTTTTTCATTAATTCTTTGGTTGTTATTCACTGGCAGAGAACACCGTCACGCACTCTCTGCGACAGATATTCATTTGCTTAAACGCTCAACAACGATCAGCGCAATACTGGCGTTCATTCTCGTCCCTATTTGGGCGTCAAACAACGCCTCATTTTCGCTATTTGAAAATCATAGTTGGGTGGTGAATTTGGCCATAGTCAGTCTTTCTTTGCTTGTTTGCGTACTCGCTTCACGCCTCATTCTCAAGGACCAATACCAACCGCTGGGATTAGTAATTTTGGCACTGATCACCTTGGCGACGTGTTGGGTCACTCGTTGGGTCACCATGATGGATGTACAAACTATCGGCAAATTTGATGTTGGCCCATACCCCTATATTCTTCCGACCGGAAGCAGCGGACTATTAGGCATTGTTGGCATGTTTGGGCTTTGGGTTGCGTTAGCAATGCTCGCTTCTGAGCTTGTCGACTCAACGGAAGACACATCGGTCAGCACTACGCTTACCCACCACTAATTTAAGAGGGTTTCACAATGGATAATAAACGTCGTCAATTTTTGAAATCAGGTATTGCGGTGGGTGGTCTAGGCGCATTTGCGGCAGGTTATGCGACTACGACTAAACACATGGTTGAAGGGGTAATTGAGGGGACTGCAGGGCAGAAAACTCGAGATATCCACCACGGTAATTCACTTGAGCCTGAATACAGCGTAAATTCAAATGGTAACCTGATCCCCAACCCAAACCAGCGGGTTGCACCGTCGATGTGTTTTGGATGTTGGACACTATGTGGCCTTCGTGTTCGTATTGATAACCGAAATGACGAGATATTACGCATCAGTGGTAACCCTTATCACCCGCTTTCACATCAAAACCATATACCGTTTGAAACGCCAGTAAAAGATGCCTATCTAGGCTTGGCTGGAGAGTCAGGGTTAGAGGGACGCTCAACGGCGTGTGCCCGAGGTAATGGCATGATGGAAATCCGCAATAGCCCTTATCGAATCACGCAACCGCTTAAACGAGTGGGGAAACGCGGCGAAGGGAAATGGCAACCCATCAGTTACGAGCAACTCATTGACGAAGTCGTTGAAGGTGGTGATTTATTTGGCGAGGGACACGTAGATGGCTTAGCCGCGATTCGTGATTTAGAGACACCCGTTGACTCTCTTAACCCTGAATATGGCCCCAAAGCCAACCAATTACTGATGACCAATGCAGGTAATGAGGGACGTGATGACATACTAAAACGCTTTGCTTTCAATAGTTTTGGTACACGGAACTTTGGACACCATGGTTCATACTGCGGCTATGCATTCCGAGCTGGCAGTGGCGCGTTCATGAACGATCTCGACAAATTTGCTCATCTAAAACCTGACTTCGACAACGCTGAGTATGTGATATTTATTGGCATGTCACCGGCACAAGCGGGTAACCCGTTTAAGCGCCAAGCCCGTCAGCTTGCAAAAGCACGCACAGAAGGCAAACTTGAATACACCATCATCACGCCAAGCTTACCGGCAGGCTCATCCAGCTTAGCGGCGGGCGATAACAATAACTGGATTCCCATCAAACCCGCCAGTGACTCTGCGCTTGTGCTGGGGATGATTCGCTGGATTATTGACAACGAACGCTATAACGCGACATTCCTAGCCCAGCCCGGCGTAAGTGCAATGAAGAAGGCCGGTACGGCGCATTGGTGTAATGCCACTCACCTGGTGATTAGTGACCCTAACCACCCTCGCCAAGGCAGTTTTTTACGCGCCTCTGATATGAATCTGCCTTTTGATGGAGAGGCGCAATCCGATACGGATCCCTACGTGATTGTCGATGCGCAAAGCAACACGCTAGGCATCAATACGCAAGCCAACGAAGCAACGCTCTTTGTCGATCGCGATATTGAGCTGGCAGGTGAAGTGGTACGGGTCAAATCATCGCTACAAAGATTGAAAGAGGAAGCCTTTAAACACGACCTCACGTTCTACAGCCAACAATGTGGCATTGCTGAAACCGAGATCAGCGCTCTCGCTAAGCGATTCACCAGCTACGGTACTAAGGCTGTGGTTGATACCCACGGTGGCAATATGCACACCAATGGTTTCTACAATGCCTTCACAATTGTCATGCTCAATGCCTTGGTTGGGAACATTAATCGTAAGGGCGGTGCCATGGCGAAAGCGGGTGGCTACCCAACATCCGGTAAAGGCCCGCGTTATGATTTCACCCAGTTCGCGGGCAAAACCGCACCTAAAGGTGTGTTCCTTTCACGCAGCAAGTTTCCTTACCAAAAAAGCAGCGAATACAAACGACGCGTGGCGGCGGGTCAGTCGCCCTACCCTACTCGTGCGCCTTGGTACCCTATATCAGCGCCATTGTTAACCGAGCATTTGTCTGCCGCTATTGATGGCTATCCGTATCGAGCGAAAGCATGGATCAACCACATGGCTAATCCGATTTATGGTGTGCCTGGCTTGAAAACCCTGCTGGAAGACAAACTCAAGGATCCTAAAGAATTGGGGCTGATCATCTCGATCGACGCATTCATCAATGAAACCACCGCACTGTCTGATTATATTGTGCCTGACACCGTGACCTATGAAAGCTGGGGGATGGCCACGCCTTGGCACGATGTGCCGGTAAAAACCGTCACAGCTCGCTGGCCTGTCGTTGAACCACGCACAGAGAAAACCGCAGATGGCCGAGCGATTTGCCTAGAAGATTTTCTCATTGATGTCGCTAAAAAAATGAAGTTAGGCGGTTTTGGTGACAAGGCGATTCCTGATGCTAACGGACAATGGCATGGCATCCATACTGCGGAAGATTTTTATCTTCGCTCTGCCGCCAACCTCGCATTTGTAAAAGGTGGCGTTCCGGAAGTATCTGCCGAAGATATTGTTTGGTCAGGACTAGAAAGACTCATGCCTGCCATGCAGAAAACCCTTACGCCCGATGAGCTCAAGCGTGTGGCGTTTATCTTTGCTCGTGGCGGTCGTTTTGAGGATGCATCGCAAACCTATCAAGGTGAGCTGATGAAGCATAAGTGGACGAAACCACTGGCCATCTGGAATGAAAAACTCGGCACCTCCAGAAACACCATGACGGGTGAATTTTACAGTGGATGTCCGACATGGCACCCGCAAAAACTGAGCGACGGTACGCCACTTGAAGAGCAATATCCTAGCAGTGAGTGGCCGTTCAGCCTCACCAACTTTAAGTCTAACATTCATAGCGCGGTATCGAATTTATCACCTCGTTTGAATTCGATTAAAGGGGTGAACCCGGTTTACATCCATCCGTCAGATGCACAAAAGGCCGGTATACAAACGGGTGACCGCTTTGTTGTAGAAACACCTGACGCCAGTACTGAAGCTTTAGCTATGGTAGTGGATGGCATTCGACCAGGCACACTCGGGTTTGAACATGGCTTCGGTCACAGTGAACTCGGAGAGCGCGCGCACTGGATTGGCGATCAACAGCAACCGGTTAAAGCAATGAGAGGCGATGGCGTAAATATCAATGACATTGGCCTGATCGATCCGACGCGACAAGGCAAAGGGGTAATGCTGGATTGGGTGGTGGGTGCCGCGGCTAGGCAGTCTCTACCGGCTAAAATTCGTAAAGCCTAATCAGCTTGAGTAGCTAAAAGGGTAGACGAGTCGTAATAACGTCGCCTTGTGGGTGCTTCCCACAAGGCGACAGGTCTTGCTCACTCTAATTAATTGTCACCGTAATTGGCGCAGAAAATATATGGTAGCCATCAACATTGTGTTGGTCTTCGTTACTCTCTTTAACTGCATCAAACTCATGGAAATACCGCGCAAGTATTTGTGCTTCCCCACTTGTTGTAAATATCAGTTTACCGTTGTCATCAAGTTGGTAGTCTGCCGAGCTCTCAATCACCACAAAGTGATTCGCATCCCATGTACTCAATTCTCCTATTTGAGTTTTGATTGTCGCATCAACCGCCACAACCGCGTCAACGTCAACGGTTAAGTCATGCGTTTCCACTTCAATATCCGTTACGAAATCGCTGCTCCATTGGATATAATCGGTCGTCAAGCCGTGAATGCCAGCGGCATAGTCACGCTGCTGATCTTGCTCGTTACGGTAAGTCCATGGCCAAACCGTTACACCTCGATGCTTGGCTGCTTCTACCGTGCTATTTGCTAACGCAGCGTAAGATGGGTTATAGGTGGTGGAGATAGGCTGCACTTTTTTAAGCATAGACAGCAACGTTGCGTTCTCATCTCTACCTTCAGAATGCCCAGTTAACAAACCAACTGGGATCTCCGGCATCACATCTCCCATTCGCTTAGCCTGCTCTTCACTAAACGCAATCACAATCAGCTGGTCTGCCACATCATATCGCTCTGTTACTCGTGAAATTTCGTCCACGATGAGTGGGTTACCACTCTTTATTTCTAAGAAATGAGTCATCTCCTCACCTTTGAAAGTCTCGAAAAACTCATCTAGTGTTGGGACTTTCATATCAGAAACAGCGCCATCGATATTGAGTATATTCAATTGTTTAATCTCAGCTAAGCTCATCTCTTCGATAAGCCCCGTGCCATCGGTCGTTCTGTCAACCGTCGCATCATGGATCACCACAACATGATTATCTGCCGATAAGTAAACATCATACTCATTACCATCGACGCCTAATTCCAACGCTTTTACCGCGCTCTCTAACGTATTTTCTGGCAACAGCGAAGGCACGCCTCGATGGCCAATAAACAATGGCTTTCTTATCAGAGAGTTTTCAGGAAAGGCCGTCAATGCCTGATTAATTGTATCGGTATCATCAACAACAAGTCCATGGGCACCCAATGTCATTAGGTCAGCAGTCGATTCTGCTTCATCAGCTACCACCCACACCGTTAGCAAGCGACGCTGCAAGTAACGCATATTTTCTTTTGTTGCCCAGTTTTGTGGCACAACTACAATGCGTGACTTCGAACGAGTGGTATCACTCACCACGTCATGCCAATTAGAGATCGACTGATCATCACTTTGCGGTAAGAACTCAAAGGCACTTCGTACATTTGGTGACGCCTGACGTAAAACCTGCAAAGCATCGACATTATCCGATACCACAGTCACATCCAACGACTTTGTCTTGTTCAATAGTTCCGATAATTTCAATGGGTCAACGTCATTGGACATCCGAATAACAGGGATAGTATTAAGATCCATCTCTAGTAGTTCAGCTAAGCTACCAAGCGACATACCATGCACCGAAGTAAGGTCAAGGTTAGCATCAAGCTGCAACCACGCATTCGATACTGGAAGAGATTGCAGATCATCAAGGGCTTGCACATTGGTTGTCACAATAGATGGGGCCATCGCGATATTTGTCTCTGGCTCGTTGACTGTGTAGATTTGCTCGAGCTTTGGTAACGGTTCATGCTGTTCAGTGATCTTGATATCTTGTACTTTAAGCACAGCGCCTGCCGCCTGCAAACCGACATTGCCAAGCATTGGTAATATGTCTGCGTCGTGCAAAACCTGACCATTTAATGTCTGTTGAACTCGATTACCAAAAGTTGTAATTGTCGCTGTATAGATCTGCTCTGAATCAATATCTTGATCAAACGCCATCGTATCCATGACATCCCATTCGTCATTGTATCGAGAAGAGAGCTCAGTTCCATTACCGCTTGTCGCCCCTTGTCTAATTGCCATCTGGTAGTATGGCTGGTCACCGGCGATACGATATTTAATTCCCCCCCAACGAGAGCTATTGTTCGCCTCAGCTATGGTAAAGTTCACTTCAACTTTATAGTTAGCATGGCTAGCTACCACTTGTGGAAGTTCAATCGCAGTCGCGGTGTAGTTATCTGCTCGTCCATCAATATACAAGGAGCCATCTTCGATATAAGCATCACCAATATTGGTAATGATATCCCACCCTTCAGGCAGGCTACCCTCTTCAATACCTTCAAAATTCTCATACACAATGACATTTGACTCGACAACGGTGTTGTCATCTTTATCATCACTGCATCCTACTAGCGTCAAAGCGACAAAAGACGTCACCCATAGTTTATTGTTAGACATTTAGCATCTCCTTATTAGATAGTTATTATCCTATAGGCGATGAATTAATATCCTCTTTCACCTTAATGAACATTCTGTGAGAAAAACCCTCATATTTTTCATTAGAAAACTCTTGGTTTTTACAGATAATTACAAATGCAGCCTTATTTAACCTCATTAATTAACTGTTAAGAAATATATTCAGATTATTTTCATATGAAAACTTTAATATAGGAATCAGCATGACAAATTGTAGAAAACCAGAGATCCTCACTCTATTAGATAAAAATGGCACAATTACAACCAACGCACTCGCAAAATTGTTTTCTGTTACGCCACAAACAATATGTCGAGACATCAATGAGCTGTGTGATCAAGGGCAAGCACGTCGTGTACATGGCGGTGTAACACTGCCTGCTAGTATGGATAATACTCATTACAACCAAAGAATTAGCAATAACAGTCAAGGAAAAGCTCTTATTGCCAAAATTGCAGCTAGGCATATCTTACCGGGTCAAACTGTCTTTCTTGGTTACGGTTCAACCACCGCAAACCTTGCTTCTTTAATCAGTATCAAATCTCCGATTAAGGTCATCACCAATAATTTAGATGTTGCGACAGCCCTGGAAAACAGCAACTCTGAAGTATGGTTGTCCGGCGGTCGCGTGCGTAACCGTCAAAGAGACGTGACGGGCTATGCTACTGCCAACTTCCTCAATAGTTTCAGGGCTGATATTGCCTTTTGTGGTGTGGGTGCCATTGACAAAAATGGCGATCTACTAGAGTTCAATTATGAAGAAGCTGAGTTATCTCGAGTGATGCTATCAAACGCCAAGCAGAAAGTGATCCTAGCCGACCATACAAAACTAGGCAGACACGCATCGGTATTTTGTGAAAAGCTAGCCAATATAGACATATTAATCACAGACATAGAAACCCAAGAAATTAAACAACTTTGTCAAAAACATTCAGTTAGGGTTATATCAAATTAAATAACCAAAATCCATACGATATATTGAGATATGGGAATTAAATAATTACAAACTGAACAATATAATATTATATGAACGATGAATGAAAACTGTAACAAATCGCTTCTTAGTTATTTTTATAATTTTGATGATTACGTCATTTTATTCAGCCTACTCATAAACTTAAATCAAAAACAATTCCCAATGTAATATTATTTTAATGTTTAGACTTTTTTGTGTAATAAACCATACATGCAACATTCATCTCGCTCACTTACTGTCGTCACGATTTTTTATAGGAGATATAAACGCATGTTATTGAAAGAGTACATTCCTCAGGTTCGGAATTTACTGTCAGTAAGTATTGTGGCTGCTTTGGTTGTTGGATGTAATTCAGAATCAGAAGACCGTGACTACATTGATGGAAACCCAGGCGGAGAGAATTTTGTCGCCAATATTATTGATCCGCCAAGCGACCTCGTTGATCGAATTAAACCCGCTATTCCCCCTAAGGTCATGGATGTAACAGGGCATCCGAATGAGCAAGTGCCTACCGAAATCAACCATTACCATGAATATCCAGTAAACCAAGATCTAATGTTGACACGCGGTACGCTAAACCACACTCGTGATTCCGATATTATGACGATGGATTTCACCAGCGGCGCGGGTATTGATTTGATTCCTATTGAACGTTCTACAGGGCAGTTCAGTATGGAAACCACCACTGATTCGGTCAATCACCTTATCGACCAAGGGCATAATGTTATCGGGGCAATCAACGCAGACCCATACAACATGGTCAATGGTTGGAATCTAGGTGCAGTGACAATCGATGGTGAGAACTTTACTGGTTGGGGGGTTTCACAAGAAGCCGTCATCATCGTCAACCAAGATGACTCCTTAGCTATCTGGGAACATACCCCAAACTTTGAGCTCACGTGGGGCATTAACGACCAGTACCAAGGCAGTGTTGCCAATGTGTATTACTTCGACAAAGAAAACTATACCACACACTCTTTTTCTCAAGAAGGCGGTAACCTCAACGTTTACCCTGGTGACCGCTACCGAGGTACTGTGGACTTAACTGGCCGTACCGGTGCACTTGTGAAACCACAAATCAATGGTGTCAGCGTTGTTGCGAATGAAGACGATGGTTCTGCCATTGCCCAGTTCGCGCCTTTCGAGGGTGATGTTGTACAAGTCATCGAAGACGACACAAACTATATCGTGCCTGCGGGGCATATTCTTGTCACTTCTCCCGATATCGATTTAGTCAACGGTGACCGACTCTCCACGACCTTCCAGACCGATGACCCTCGCTGGAGTGAGGTAAAGCACGCACTTGGTGCTGGCTTTAGAAACGTCATGTTAGTGAAAGATGGGCAATTGCATACCGATAATGACGAGTCTGCGGTTAGTGGTCGAACTGCATTTGGTATTCGCGCCAACGGCTCCGGATTTTTTTTAGTCGCAGACAAACCTATTGGCACCTTTTCTGATGGCATAACACTAAGAAAACTCGCTCAGATTATGCAAGCTTATGGGGCGGTTGATGCCGTTAACCTCGATGGTGGAGGTTCAACAACCATGACCATGCGCATGCCTGGAGAAAAGTATAATCATGTCATCAATGTTCCGTCCGATGGTTCTGAACGTGTGGTCGCTTCAAAGTGGGGACTACGACTCAATCCAGAGCGCGCATCTTATGATGATGCCATCGCTATTTTTCCAAAAGAGATGACCATCTTAGCAAACTCAACATACCGTAGGTTTAAGGCACTGGGTTACGACGGCGATTCGTTACACGAATCAGGTGAGCATGTGGAGTTTGGTATCAACGACCGCTCAATCGGCTTAATCGATGTCGATTCAGGTGCGTTTAGAGCCAGCGCCAATGCGGCAGAAGGTTTTATTATTGCTAACCTAGGTGAAAACCCTCAAGACGCGGATCATCTTAAGGGCGTTGCTAAAATCAATGTCGTCACCGACATCGATGAGATGTACTTTGGTAGTGATCAAATTACACTAGGCAGAGGCGAATCAACTACGATTTTACCAGTATTAATGGCGTCAGGGCAGATTGTCACCTACGAACCCCATGCGTTGAACTATACGCTGGACAACAATCATAGCGGTCGAATCGACTCCGACACCGGTATCTTTTACGCAGCAGATATTCAGGGCGGTGAGGTTACTGTCACCGTCAGCTATACAAACAACGATCAAGTGTTTGAATCGACTATCGACATCAACATTGGCTTACCACCAGTCATCATTGAAGACTTTGAAGGTTCAATCTCTCATTTATCCGCGATAGGAGCTCGTGATCTCAATGTCGATATTTCTCAAGTAGATACACCCGTTTTTGATGGTGAATATTCTCTAGAATTATCGTGGGAAGCGGACCCAAATCAACCAGGTACATTTGGCGCCTATGTCGTCGATACCGACAAGGTCACCGAACTTCCAGGCTATCCTCGTCAACTTGGCGTCAATGTTTATATTCCAGAAGAATTAGCCGGCAAGGTATGGTGGGTTCGAGGTCAGTTACGTGACGGTGATGGCAATGCAGTAGGCATTAATTACAACAATGAAGGTGAAGCTCTTCCAAGCCGTGGGTGGAACTTCATGACCGCTGATATTCCAGAAGGCCACGAGCTGCCTTTGACCTTTGATCAGCCCTTCCGATTCCTTGTATTGCAAACCGCTGAGCGTATCGACACTAGCGTGGTTCTTGATAATTTTACCGCGATTTATGATGTCAACACCGACCTCGCCGGTCCGTCGGTTACCCTTACACCTTCCGACCGCGATACCGTAAATAGTAAAGATGTGACCGTTCGTCTGCAGGTATTTGATGAATCAGGCGTCGATTTTGATCGTATTGAGTTGGAGCTTAATGGTGAGATCATCTCAAGCGGAGAGATCGAAAACAATGGTGACGACGCCTTCTGGGTTAAACTCCATGACCTTGATGACGGCTGGCACCGTCTCGACTATCGCGTTTTTGATAAGTTAGGTAACGCCTCTGCTGGTGATAGCCTATTCAATGTTATTACGGATGACGCTCGTATCTATATCGGTGGTGAACACGATACTATTTACGCGGGTGGGACGTTTAATCTGCCTATTCAAGCAACAAAAGCGGAGACCTTTTCAACATTTACATTATCACTCAATTACGACGCAACCAAAACCTCACTCAAGGTTCTTGCTGAAGATCTAGAGTTTGAAAATGTCATCGAGGAAAATGGATATTGGCAAGGAACATTTAACGGTTTTTCTGAAAATGTTCACACCCTAGCCCAGATTGAGTTAACGGTTGATGGCTATGTTCAAAACAGCGCAGCATCACTTGTTATTAGTGGTGAGCTAGACGGCAAACCATTTTATTATCCAGTATTGAAGAAGGATATCGCCGGCAAGTACATTGTCGTCACTGAGCACACCATTTCACATCAAGATGCACGAATCTTCATCACTGATGCTAACGGAGTGTCTGCCCCAGGAGTTGACGTCGAAAGGGTTTATTATGACGTAGCCAATGATTTGGTCACCGATGTTGAATTTATTGGTACTACTGATCAATTTGGTCTCGTTCGTTACCCTCCATTTGATGATAGCGACAGCAGTATTGAGTTTACGTTGCGTGCATTTGATAGCGAAGGTGCTTCGTTAATGTCAAAACTTATGGCACTGAAAGAGCGACTTACTGCGATACCTCGCTACGCCTTCTTTATGCCAGGCAAGGATCAGAGTGAGGTAAAGGTCACTTGGTTCACTGATTCAGAGACTGAACAGACGTACGCACGATTCGGTCAAAACAACAACCTCAACCAAAGCGGTGTGGAATTAGAATCTGAAATCCTACCATTCTTTTATGGTCCAGAATCGGGCGTAGTTCGAGTCCATCATGCCACATTAACTGGTTTGCAAGCCGATACTGAATATCACTACCAAGTCGGTAACGATGATGCGTGGAGTGATGTGTTCTCATTCACCACTGACCGTCAAGACGAGGAAGTTCGCATTCATCTATTTGGTGATACCCAGACAACCAACGACTACCACGAAAACCATGGTTCACAACTGGTTTCTGAGATCTTTGCCAAAATGCAAGCGCAACTACCCAACCCCGACCTAATCCTTCATGTTGGAGACATGACCGAGGACATGAGTGACTATCAACTCGTACGTCAATTCTTTGAGGCACTGGAGGGTGAAGGGCGCATGAGTTCAGTGATGTTTGCGCCTTCTATGGGTAACCATGAAGTCTACAATGAGGGGCGTCATAAGTACGAGTCTATCTTTAAATCACCAGCAAATGGCCCCTTTGATGCACCAAACAAGCAAGCCGTTTATAGCTTTGATTATGGCAACGCTCGCATTGGTGTCATTACGACAGAGTTCTTTACTATTGATGAATGGGTAACCATGGTTGACTGGATTGAAGAAGATATGGCTCAGTCAGAACAAAAGTGGAAGCTGCTCCTCATGCACCGTCCGCCTTATGAAGGAAACAAGGACTCTGGAAATGAATGGCCGAAACGCTACCTACCGAGACTGGTAGACAAAGCCGGCATTGATTTGGTTATCGCAGGTCATGATCACATGTACTCACGCAGCCTACCGATGGCGCACGGACAACCTAATGAATCGGGTGCTACTTACCTCATTGCTGGGTCTGCTTCAATGAAGTTCTATGATGCTGATTTTGGCGGCATCGTACCATTTGCCGATGTCCTCTATGACGACAATGTACACACCTATACCACGCTGCATATCCAAGGTGAATCACTTGAAGTTCACACCAGAAACCTAAGTGGACAGCTAATTGACCGTACCATTTTAACACCTCGTGCATCACGTGGGTTTTAAGGAGAACAACGATGAGTAAAACTCTATTTCCTGTGCTACTTGCCTCCACAGCGGTGCTGATTGGCTGTAACGAGACTCACTACAACGATAACCTGATTCCCGTTGATAAAGAGGTACGTGGTTTCTGGACCATGATATCCGATACAGATTGTGAGCTTGCCGAGCACTGCTATCTTGACTATAGCAACCATAACAACAAACTCTATGCGATTGATGAGGGCGATCGCATGCTCACACTCAATGAGGTCAGTAAAGCCGAAACCGCTACCTCTGGGCGCTTAGGTGATGCCATATACCTCGCAGCCTTTGAAGACGATAACGGCGTTCAGACCCCTCAACCTCGCTTGCAAACGGACACCTTTAGCGACTTCGAAAGCCGACCGATATCTGACATCTTTACGATCCACGTTCGAGCAACTGGCGAACAAGGCTCTATTCTATCGCTATGGAATGAGAACGGACTTGCGTTGCACCTTGAGGTGCTCGACGGTGTACTATTGGCGACGTTTGATAAACACCAAAAAAAGTTGTTCACCTCAATCGACAGCGAAGTATTTCAAGAAATCCAAATCGTCTCGAATGGCGAAACGGTTTCTTTGATAAACCATTGTGAACAGGTTGGCGAGTTTACCCGTACCTCAGGATCACCGATACTGAGTGACTCACCACTCAAGCTCACTGCCTACGAGATGAAAGGCGGATACACCGATGCCACACAGTTCACTGGTGCCATTGATGTCATTCGAATCTCCGACCGAGCTGAATCAAACATTTTCTGCAATCAGTAACAATCTGCCTAGCTAGGCTTATTAGGCACTCACCCACACTTGGTGAGTGCCTACCTTTTATCGTCCTTATTCACTAAGACTCCCCCGAAAAATTCTCGTGCTCCACAACCCCAAATCGCTTCCCATTGCGTGGCTTTTTTCGAGGCTTGCTGCATCCGTTAACGTTTATCCCCCCTCCTTTCCCCCGTTTTAGGCCACGGCATATTCACATGACACGCCTGAGGAGCATAATGATCGGCAGTGTAGCCATTAAAGAAGGGACTCCTGAATTAGGTAGCCACTTGCAAGCGGGAGAGATAACACTGCTGGTTGATAAAGCCCAACGTCCTTCTACTCGAAAGCTGCAAGTACTGCTATCTGAACAGAAGATACATTGGAATGGCTACGATGAACTCGCGCCAGACTTGATTTCCTCTAGGGTTGTCAGCGACTGGTGTCAGGCATCTGCCGTCTCGTTAAGCCGTTTAATTGAGATGATTATCGCCATCAATGATCCGTCTAAGATAGTCATTGGCGGGGGGTTAAACCTAAAGCTAGTCGAGACGATCGTTGACAATATCGCCCTTAAAAATGGCACAAGAAAGGAAAAGATCGCCTTTGCAACGCCGGTCTTAACGGCGGAAGCTGAGCGAGGGTCACCTGCATTTGGAGCAGCCTACCTGCCTTTACTTGAGGTCATGTATCAATAAAACGTATCCACCAAAAATCTCATAGTGCCAAGCACTCAAGGCTGAGTTCAAGGTAATGTTAATACACTCAGTTTATACAAACCAGTAAGCCGACTGATTATCAGCCGGCTTACTATAAAGGCAATGCGGTGATTCAATAAATGCTCTTAAGACAAGGCCGGCCACTTATCGAACGGTTGCTTTTCAAATACCATTTCACCTTTGTCGCCTTTACGGATGTTCAGCCACGCCTGCCAGTTTTCATTATCAATATCAGGATAATCCAATCGATAATGGCTACAGCGGCTCTCGGTTCTCATCATCGAAGCCTTGAGCTTCATCTCTGCGGTAATGATCATATTTTTCGTTTCATGAGCGAGTCGTAGTTGATGCTTGTCTTGTGCCATCAACATCTCTGCATGATGTTCCTTAAGCTCTTCGACATAGGCCAACGCCCCTTGCATCATTCGTGCTTTCTTCACATACAAGACAAAATTGGGAATCATAACCCCTTGTAAAACCTGTGTAACCCAAGCAGGACTATAACCACTTTTTCGCTTAAGCGGCGCTAGGATCTCTTGTTTAATCTGTGCCTGACGGGCCTTTGGTGCCTGATACGAAACAACATCAAAGCTCGCCTTCGCGGCCGCTTCACCGGCAAACGCGCCCTGCACCGCAGAACCGGCCAACGACCCTCCAATCTGGGTATAAATACCACCTGACATATATGATCCCAGAGCATCTCCCGCGGCATACAAGCCTGGGATGGTGCTTAAGCCTGTTTCATCGATTGGTACAAGACCTTCGGCTTTATGAATCGCCATGCCTGCCGTTGAGCCACCCACTTGTTCTCCGCCCATACCGGGAGGGCCTTCGTGGCGTTTTTTAGCAAATAACGACAACAAGCCACTCTCTTCTGGAGGGCGAGGAGGCATGTCTGTTTGCCTAAATGCCTCTGGCGTAAACGGTCCTTTAGGAAAGGTTGTTGTCACTGATGATGCGTCGTCACCCGCTCCATTTCCAGGCCCAGGAGGCCCCATTTTAATCGGCGCACCTTGGGTGTATGCCTGATAGTTCATGTCTACCCCTAAATGGTGATTGACCTGAACCCCGGTCAAACCCGGTTTTTCTTCTACCTGACCATGCCAATTGTCGTAACATGAACCCGAATTTTCTGCTGAACCTGGATGGCCATCATTCCACTCCTTACCCGTCACGACCGCGCCGATGTCATAGGCCATAATCGTGCCATCATGAGTTAGGTCGCACATCGGGAATCCATTGGGTTTAAAGCCGCCAGAACCGGTACAAAGCACCACGGTTTTCGCGTTGTAAAATATGACCTTATTCTCATCCATACTAAAACCTGCTGCGCCAACCACGCGCCCATCTTCTTTCATAAGGTGGGTAATCATGATTCGTTCTTGCAATGGAATATTGCGCGATTCCATTGGCCGCATAAAGGATTTATTGCACAGCGGTGAATCAAAGAACCCCCAAGATTTTAGCTCTTGGACTCGAGCATACGAGTGCTCTGCTACCTGACGTGTAAACACCGGATTACTCGTCCCCAGTGAAGATTCAGAAACCTTAGCAACAAATTCATCAATGCTCACCGACGCATTGGCTTTATCATAGGAAAAAATCCCCTTTGCAAAAGGCGTCAAGCCCGAGCTGCCTAGGCGCCCCTTTGACACCATCATTACGCTAGCGCCGGCATCATGGGCCTTCACCGCGGCAAAAAGCCCTGCCATACCGCCACCAATAACCAACACATCGGTATCATGTGATTCTTGAGTAAAGGTTTCTGCATCGATCTTGGGCATGTTCTCAACCGGTGTACCGGCAAAGACAGAGGAGGCAAGCATGGAAGCACCAATCACGCCCCCAGCGACACCAATAAATTGACGTCTGGATAAATCGGTTTTATTACTCATCGTGATTACCTCCAAGAAACCATAACGGGTAAGCTCTTTTCAGGCGTGATCGTGATCGCACCAACCGGACAGTACAAACGGCATAGATGACAAATCTGACAATCTTCTGGGTACGCGATGACGGCTTTTTTAGTTTTTGCATCAAACTGAATAACGTCAGTTGGACAGCTCTCAACACAGGTTTTGCAACCTATACAACCTGAAATCTGATGAATTGGCATAATGTTACCTCTAAATCTGTGTTTAAAATGAAAGCTTCTCGTAATGAATATCAGCGGGCGAAACCTCAAGGTCATTCAGGCTGGTTTTCACTGCTTCAAGCATGCCCTCAGGGCCACACAAATAGACATTCCAATTATCGGCCTGAGCACTTTTTAGTACTTTACTGATACATTCTTGGTCAATCACACCATCAGAAACCTGCGCCTTATTGGTTGGGTGAACACAAACCAATTGTTGAGAGAAATCTGTCATCGTCCTTTGGAGGTCTGCAATTTCGTCTTGTAAAACCATCTGTTCAAAATCACTATTACCGTAAATAAGACGCACTGGGCGTGTGTCTTTGGCACATGCCAATTCGCGTAACAGGCTTAACATGGGCCCAATTCCCGCCCCACCCGCAATCAAAATGATGCCATCCGCTTTTTTACTGTCATCCAAATTCATACTGCCGTAAGGGCCGTCAATATAGACATCTTGGCCGATTACAAGCGTATGCAAACTCGCGGTGTAATCGCCTAGCTCACGAATCACCATTGAGAACTGAGGGAGATCATCGGCGCACGAGGCGATAGAAAAAGGATGGTCATTTAGGTTAAATACAGACTGACTGCTATTCATCCACACAAATTGACCCGCCTCAAACTCAAAACGACCTTGGTCCTTTTTTTCCAGTGTTATCTGCCAATCACGACTACTGACCTTAGTCACATCAACCAGAGTAAAAGGTTGTGACTTAATGACCACTTTCTTGACTGTGTGGTTATAAATCACAAGGGTGACCGAAGCGGTACAAAGCGCCCACCAAATCGCATTAAATTGCGATTCAAATTGCCCATGACTGCCCACGCTGGTTACGTGTATTGTGGCTAAAATAGCAACCGCTACAAATCCCAACATGTGTGTCAGGCGCCACGTCTCATAACGCATTTTAATTGTGTTTTTAAACACCGCCATCAACGTCCAAATAATCATCGTCACCCAAGCAATGAGGCCCGTTAGCATAGTCGGTGCGGTGAGCACTTCGACTAAACTCGTCAAACCATCATCAAAAGACTGAATAAAGCGCGGGGCGAGAATAAACACAGGATGCAGAAGAAAAAATACCCCAAGCCATTGTCCAACACTTTTGTGTTTCGCCATGCTCCAATCAATATTGGCAAAAAGAGGCAGTGCCTTAACTCGACTGGCTAAAGGGAATTGAATGAAAAATGCCATCATGGCAAGTGCATTAAATAGGCTTAACGCACTCAGGTAGAGCCCTTTATTGTCCATATCTAAAAATTGTGTGGCGAGAAAAGGGAGCACCAATAACACAGCATAGCCTGCAGCCAACCTTCCGTGTCTAATCGTCTGTTTTATCCTACGAAATCTTGGCGGTTCACCCGTCAGCGAAATTGCTTGCTTCATCATTTTCATTACCCAATGTCATTGCAAATGGATGTTCAAGAGCGTGTGCTATTCATGTGCAAATAGCGACAAACTCAAGCTGATATGGTTAGCATAACGAAGTAAGGGTTAATGTAAGGTTAAGACTAAGGCATCGCCTGCGCATCCATACTCTTTAATACATTAACTATGCGATGATTGTTGCTCATTTGGTCGATGACTCGCGGGTGGATCCACCTCACAGCTATCACAGATCATATTCACATTATTTAATAGCCATGTAATATGAATCTCATAACCTGTGGTTCCGATGTAGAGTGCAAAGACAGACATGCCAGAGACTATTAAGCACGAGTACGAATTTGACCCAACCTATGGGTATGATTTTGACAGCCTGTTGCAAGCCAAACCGAGTTCCGTCCCATACGGATTCACCAGTTTCTGGCAGCAAAAGTATCAACAAGCGTTGAATGTTGCCCCATCACTTAACCTTCAAGACACCGGTATTATTAACAATCATTGGCGAATATTTGATTGTCATTACCAATCGACGGATGGTGTTCGTATTGGCGGTTGGTTATTGTTGCCGGAAAGAGGCAAGGTCAATAGTGCCATTATATGGGCGCACGGGTATGGCGGCATAGAAGCACCAGACACCAGCTGGAAACTCAAGCATACCGCCATATTAATACCCTGCTTTCGTGGCATCAGCCGAAGCCAACAAGCATCGATATCCAATGAGCCTTATTGGCATGTACTGCATGATATTCAAGACAAACAAAAATACATCATGGGGGGGTGCGTTCAAGATCTTTGGTGTGGTATCTCGGCATTGCTGACGCTTTTCCCTCACATAGAAAAACGCATCGGTCTCATTGGCAATAGCCTTGGTGGCGGTTTAAGCGTTTTTGCTAGCGCCTTTGATAAGCGCATATCACGCTGTCACTTCCACGTCCCCACTTTTGGCAATACATCACTCAGGTTCGCGATGCGTACTGCAGGCAGTACCCAGGCACTCATCGACTATAAAGACAGAGACATGATTATGAAAACTCTGCCTTTTTTTGATGCGTCGTGCGCCGCCAAGTTTCTAACTCAACCCACATTATGGGGTCTTGCCTTGTTCGATCCTTATGTCGCACCTCCCGGGCAATTTAGCATCTACAACGCCTGTCACAATAAAAAAGAATTGTTTTTGCTCGATGCAGGACATTGTACTTACCACAACGAAGACAAGCAGAATCGTGAATTGAGAAAAAGCGTCGAAGCGTTTTTTAAAGTATTGGGAGCACACGATGCATCGTGAATATCACCGCTGGAGAAGCCCTAACCTCAACAGAGAAATGGAGCTGCTCATCTTTGGGCATGCTGGCGCGAAGGTATTGGTGTTTCCCACTCGAGGAGGACGATTTTTTGAATATGAAAATCTAGGTTTGGTGAATAGTATTGCCGATAAAATCAACGCAGGACAACTGCAGCTGTATTGCGTCGACAGTATAGATTCGGAGAGTATGTATTGTTTTTGGGCTCACCCTCATGGCCGTATACATCGCCACAAACAATATGAAGAATATATTCTACAAGAAGTCATGCCACTCATGGCCAGCAAAAACGACCACCCATGCACCATCTCCCATGGCTGCTCGCTTGGAGCGTATCATGCCGCCAATATTTTTTTCCGCCATCCTCACTTGTTCCAAAAACTCGCCGCCTTTTCGGGGCGTTATGATCTGACTTGGGGAACCGAATCATTCAATGACTTATTCGATGGGTATTATCATGAAGATATTTATTACCATACCCCTACTCACTTCTTACAAAACCTATCAAACCCCGAGCAACTCCATCATATAAAAAACAGTGATATTGTCTTCGCGATTGGCAACGAAGATCCCTTCTTACAAAACAACCATATAATCAGTGGAATACTCAATCAGAAAGGGGTGCTTCATAGGATGTATGAGTGGGATGGAAGGGCGCACCGTGGGCGCTATTGGCGGCAAATGATTCCACTGTATTTGTAAGGTTTAGGGGGTAGGGTTAATCGATAGGTCATTCGAGTGACATTCAAGCCACCGATAACGGCTTTGTCTCAATGGCGGAATGGGTCAACTTGTGGATGAGGGATTCGCGTCTTATCTCTAAAATTTCCTCTATCAATTTACCTTGTGCATCGAGACCAAAGTGCATTGCGTACTTTTTCACTTTTGCAATTTCATTGGGCTGTAAATGATAAACTTCACGCTTTAGGTAAGATTCTATCTCGTGTTTAATGAGACCCCTGTCTCTTAATAATCTTGCGATCACGGTGTCTAAATGGTGAGTTTGTCTGGCCATAGCGGTGTACTTTTCCCTTTAGAAATGAGTGCGGCGGTCAGCCTTTATTTCATCTAGGCGCGAAGGTACACAGGCAATATGACAATAAGATTAATCCGCTTGTACGCAGCTAAACACAAAAAACCGGCATCGGCATCTCTAGCCCAAACAAAAGCCCATCGCTATAACAATGGGCTTTCAACGTTGAACAGAGTGGCTAGAACACCCGCCACTTCGACTTTATTTGATTAAGCTAACGTCAAAATCTTCAACACTCACTTGCAAAGCCAGCGTATCAATCTTGTTTTCCAAATCACAGATATTGACCTCAAGCTCTGGCAGTGTAAGCGTATTGTTATCGAGAACGTAGACCTGCTTTAAGCTGTGGTAATAAAAATAAAGAACCACGATGGCATCACGGTCATTCTCTTCAACGCGCTGCTTTAATGACTTTAGCTTTCTATAGATACGGTTCTGGATCGATTTTAATCGCCATACATAGTAAACCTCGACAAAGTAAGGCGTACTTTTTAGGTAAAAGAGCACCACACCACAGACGATCACAGCCCCCACGACCCCCATCAGGTTCAAGTGGAAATTCCCGGTCGACTCGCCCGGTACTGGCTGTGCACCAAACATGGCAATGAGCATGCTACCAAAACCTACAGATAATACCGCTAGTGCCCCTACCAGAACGACCGTCACCAAATTAAGGCGTTGTTTATAAACTGATTTATCTATGTTGATTAATTGCATACTTTAAATCTATTAGCGAAATATTCACCCATGATACCCCATATTTACAGCCATAGGCTAACGGTTCCATTGGCAGGTATCCATAGCACTCAACGTCTTTGTCGCCTAAAAAAACAGAAGGGTAAAAAATGATCATATACATACTTGCACAATCGTGCATGTGTGTATATGATCGCATCTCTTACCTATACTAGAGATTTTTATTTTGGATGCTAAATTAGTTATTGCACTCAATGAGTTCTTTCATGTTGCCAAGGGCTTGGTCGTGATCATCGCAATTGTATCGGTCTTAACAGGCTTAATACGCGAATATATTCCTCAAAATAAACTGCAAGCGACGTTAACTAAACACGACAAATGGGGAACCCTTTTAGGGGCACTCTTCGGTATGTTAACGCCATTTTGTAGTGCCGCTGTTGTCCCTGTCACGATGGCGATGGCGTCAATGGGAGCATCGCTGGGCACCGTGATGAGTTTCATCATTTCTGCTCCGTTGTGTAACTTTATTGTCTTAGCGATGGTCTATGCCGCCTTTGGTTTGAAGATCACTGCTATCTACTTCTTGATTACGTTTAGTGCCGCGGTTCTTGGGGGATTCTTAATTTCCAAGTCACCATGGAGAAACGAAATTAAGCGAGCTGACGAGTTAGAAGACTCCGCAGCGAAGACTTGCAACGAAAACAGCGGCAAGGTTTGTGGTCGCACGCCAGCATCAGCATCAAGATTACGCAATGCGATGAGAGGCGCTTGGAGTCTATTTAAGAGGATTATCCCTTATGTGCTAATTGGTGCAGCGATCAGTGGCTTCTCGGCTGTGTACCTGCCTGCCGATCTAGTAGAGCGATACGTTGGTGGTGATAGTTTCCAATCTATCGTCATTGCATCACTTATCGGTATTCCGCTTTATCTACGTATTGAGATGGCTATCCCTTTGCTTAATGTACTGATTGCTAAGGGAATGGGCTTAGGGGCAGCATTAGCGCTAATAATCGGTGGTACAGGTGCCAGTTTGCCTGAAATTGCGTTAGTATCAGCGGTGCTGAAACGAAAGGCGGTTATCGCGTTTGTGGGAATAATATTAACAACAGCCATTGTTGGCGGTGCTATCTTCCAATACGTGGTATAGATTTGACGCGTCACCATTGTGGGTGACGCGACTCTTTGATGAAAAGGTAACAATCATGATGGATGAAAAATATATCGATTCGCTAAAAGCCTTATCGGAGCCCAACCGATTACGCTTGTTTTGGTTATTTCTTCATGTCGATAAGTGTATGGCCGTCGCAGAAGCGATGGACATTATTGGTGACACTCAATACAACGTGTCTCGAAATCTCAAAATGCTCTATCGCGCTGGGTTACTACATCATGAAAAGAAAGGGAAATGGGTGTTTTATACCCTAAAAGAGCAAAGTTCCGCTCACTGCAAGGCATTGGTCGATTCAGTTAAGTTTTTACCAAAAGACGAGTTTGAAGAAGTCACGACACGCTGCGTACTTCGTTTGTCACTCAGGGTAAATGGTGAGTGTGTCTTAGGTGCGGATACCGACACCTGGCGCGACGCACTCAATGGGTAACTCACACAATGAAAAAGCTCACTAAAATTGAATTGGATAACCTTTTAGAACAACATACGGCATGGTTGGAAAATAAAGGTGGTCAACGAGCCGATTTAAGTTATACAGACTTGAGTCACATGGATCTAAAAGGCTCCGTATTGCAATGCGCTAACTTAACTCGCACCAATTTTAACGATGCTCTGCTGAATGCAGTAGACATGAGAGATGCTGACATTACGTATGCAAGTTTTAGGCATTCAAACCTCACCGATGCAAACTTTCAAGACGCTGATTTACGTAATACCGATTTTCGCGCTGCCCGGTTGCGAAATACCAATTTTCATCGAGCCGATTTGTATCGTGCTGAATTTGACGATACTGGTGTAAATAAAGCGATGTGTCATCTACCTAAGTTAACCAATACACTCATTGAATTGCGTGACGTTAATCGACCACATTGCTCAGACCCTTTATGATTATAGGTAGACGGTCCAAGTTTTACGTCCTAATCCCTCACGTAGATAGCTTTACTGGCATCATTAGCCAAATTTAAGCATCATGCATTTCTCACATACCAGAACTATAGACATTACCTGTCAATAGGCACCAACTCAGTTGGGGCGGCTTCATTCTCGTCATTGGTTAATGTCGTTGGAAACAGATACCTTTCACTCAAACGAGTTCTACTAGAGTCACCTGCTTACAATGCCTTCAGTTGAACTTAACTAAGTCATTGTTTATATGTTCAAAAAACACTAACAATTTTGATTAGTAATTTATAATGCATTGTCACGTCAGTCATGTATATAATTATATAGAGCTAGAAATTACGTTGTACTAGGTAACATTGAATGTTAATAAAAAAAATGGACGCACCAAAAGATATGCAAATCGGTGCGTTGTTTGACACCAAAAGGCATGGTTCCGTCACCGTTATTGAGTATTACAATACTCATACGGTAATTGTCGCCTTTGAGAACACAGGTAATATTCGAGCGACGACGGCAGCAAAGCTTCGCAGTGGCCAAATAACTGACCGCTCCGTTCCGGCGCAGTCTTCCATGGTAGGCAAAAAAGTAAAATCCTTAAAGCACGGTATATTGACAATTAAGAGCGTTGAATCAGAAAATATCGTTGTTTTACAAAATGAAAATGGCGAAGAAGTGAGAATGCTACTTCCTGCTGTACAAAAGATGAAAGAACAAATAAATGAAGACATTGAAAACGATGATGAGTTGGAATTACCAACATCACTCAGTGCACTCACTAAAAGAAATAAGAAAACAAAAGATGTGAACTCTCTTCTTAAAAAAATGATCACTGAATATGGTAAGTAAAGACTCATTCATAATATATAAGCAACTGCTCACACAACTCGTGATCACACTTTATTATCCTCTCTAAAACTCTATATTTTCGATAGTCGCCACTGGGCTTTGATGCGATCATTTATGGGATCTGCGTCACAAGGTCATTTTGACTTTGTGACGCAGATCGATACCAATTTCTACTATTTTGGGTAACATCGCTCCAACAAATACGTGAAACGATTATTTTTAGATCAACTAACCCTATAGAGAAATATTATGAAAAAGATTCTGGTTGTATGCGGAAATGGCCTTGGCACTTCATTAATGATGGAAATGGCGGTTAAAGAAGTTGTTAAGAAAATGGGATTTGAAGCTGAAGTTGATCATGAAGACTTATCATCAGCAACATCAAGTAATGCTGATATCTGGGTAGCAGCAACCGATGTTGCAGGTCAACTTGAAGAAGCAGGAAAAACTAACATCGTTAGCTTATCTAATATTTTTGATAAAGTATCAATCGAAGAGCAATTAAAAGCAATCATCTAAGGTTTATATAATGGCTAATTTCTTTGAATTTATGCTTGGCTTATTAAAAGAGCCAGCAATCATGGTTGGATTAATTGCTTTTATTGGCTTAGTCGCTCAAAAAGCAGATATTTCAACCATTTTAAAAGGCACCATTAAAACCGTAATGGGTTTCCTGATTTTAGGTTTTGGTGCTGGTGCCCTTGTTGGCGCGCTTAATAACTTTTCTGTTGTATTTACGGAAGCATTTGGTGTAAGTGGTGTCATTCCAAATAACGAAGCGATTGTTGCTTTAGCACAAGAAGCTTTTGGTTATGAAATGGCATTAATAATGTTTTTTGCCTTTGTTGTGAATATTATTTTAGCACGCTTTACACCGCTGAAATATATATTTTTAACGGGTCACCATACAATGTTTATGTCTATGTTAGTTGCTGTAATTTTGTCTACAGCAGGCATCACAGGCACTGCATTAGTTGCCATTGGCGCAACGATTGTTGGTTCCTTGATGGTCATCATGCCAGCGCTTGCCCAAAAATATACCGTCAAAGTAATGGGCACTGACCAGTTAGCAATGGGCCACTTTTCAACGCTCTCTTACTTAGTTTCAGGTTATATCGGCAGCAAGTTTGGTGATACTTCTAAAACAACAGAAGACATGAACGTACCAAAGAGCTTAATGTTCTTACGTGATACTCCAGTAGCCGTTGCTGTCACCATGGCAATCTTTTTCTTGTTCGCCTCTGTTTTTGCCGGTGGTGACTTTGTAGAAACGGTCTCTGGTGGTCAGAACTGGGTCGTCTTTACCTTTATTCAATCGCTCACATTTGCAGGTGGTGTCTACATCGTTCTTCAGGGTGTTAAAATGCTGATTGCAGAAATTGTCCCTGCATTTAAAGGAATATCTGACAAGCTTGTACCGGGTGCAAAACCGGCTCTAGATTGTCCAATGGTATTCCCTGTGGCACCAAACGCGGTGTTGATTGGTTTCCTATCTTCATTCTCTGCTGGCCTAGTCGCGATGGGTATCCAAGGCATGTTTGATTGGACTATCATTGTTGCGGGTGTGGTTCCACACTTCTTCGTTGGTGGTGCTTCTGGTGTATACGGTAACGCGACAGGTGGTCTACGTGGTGCCATTTTAGGCGCATTCGCTCAAGGCCTATGTATCTCATTCTTACCAATGCTTCTTCTTCCAGTACTCGGTAACATTGGTCTTGAGGCTACTACCTTTGCTGATTTTGACTTTGGTGTTGTCGGTCTAATTCTTGGATGGATTGTATCATGAGCCTTATGAAACTAATCGGCGATAACATCGTTATCTCTACTGAAGAAAACCTAAGCGTTGATGCAATACTCGACATCACATGTTCAAAACTTATTGAACATGGCAAGGTGAACGCTTCTTACTTAGAAGCCATAAAGCAAAAACACCAAGAAATTGGCGCTTACTATGTCCTTGCACCAAAAATTGCTATGCCACATGCTCGCCCAGAAGATGGCGTTAATGAAGCAGCACTTCAAATCACAGTATTCAAAAATGGTGTAAACCTAGAGTCTGACGATAATGGGGATGTTTACTTCTCTGTGACATTGGCTGCGATGGATTCAGACAGCCATATTCAAACGATTATGGCATTGTCAGAATTGTTCCAAAATGAGGGCGATGTGGATGCCATCATTGCGGCTCAGTCGAAAGACGAGATTGTTGAGATCCTAGAAAGATACTAATCGTCACTTTTGCTGTTATTTCAATAAAGCCCTCTATCTAAGAGGGCTTTTTTTTCCTTTGAATGGGCCGAAAAGTACAGAGTAATAGTCATGTAAATGAATATGGAAAGGATATGACTAGCACGATGGTCGATGGTCGATGGTCGATAATAGCAATCGGTGCATTTTTCAGGGCCTCGTTTAGTCATTTATTTAGTCGTCATTGTCCTCGTCATCATCCAAGATGAATTCAAACAGATTGCCTTACCACCCATTCCAAAACACTGGGATTAGCACTTTTTCATAGAACCCCGTTGCCGACCAGCATCCTATTCCCATAATAGATAACAATGTTAATGCACAGGCACCCATTCAACGTTGGTACACGGCCAACGAGTTAGGTATCAACGTCATTGTACAAAGAATACAAACTACCGAACCAATGCGTATTCTGGTTGAACACGATTGCCGCCGGGGTCAAGGTTTTCTATTTAGTCAGCCGCTTCCCATTGCCAAATACATCGCGTTTTGTCAGACAAAAATCCAACAATATTGATCGATAAACGCAATTGGTTAAGTTTGTAATAAATGACAACCCCGCCCACTTACAGACACAAAAAAGCCAACAGCGAATGCCATTGGCTTAATCTATCATTTCGATGCCGAACACAAAGGAGTCGTATACTCTCATCTGAGACACGACCCTTATAGGCAAGGCTCTACGCCGATACAGGCGTGCTCTCCACTTGCGTTTCCTGCTCAGCATCGTCTTTATTAAAACCATCATGCAGACGATAGTAACGCTGATAAATAATGCCGCTGATGGTCATCATAATGGCAGGGAGACCAATCATCATGAACTCCAGTCCATTGATAGTACTTGCTGATTGTTCAACATTAGGCACATATCCAACCACCGTCAGTCCCATTCCGACAATAAAGCCACCAGCTGCACCGGCGAATTTTACTAGCATGGTTTGAACAGAGAAAATAACACTTTCGCTGCGACGGCCTGTTTTGTATTCACCGTAGTCAACTACATCTGCCAGCATGACCGTTTGTAGTGCGTTGGCAATACCCACACCGAACTTAATTGCGGCCCCTGCCATACCAATCATTAGCGCACTTGCTGGTGCAATAAAGCCCATCAATAACAGTAACACACAAGACAATACCGGGAAACCACACGCCATTATCCATAGGTATTTGCGAGGGAGCGTTGATGCGATGCGAGGGAACAAGAAGACACCAGCAACTTCTGCAATACCTGCCACCATCATGTAAACAGGGAATAAAGAAGCATCACCAAGTGCGTAAGAGAAGTAATAAATCGCGAAGCCACCTACTAATAAGTTAGCAATTTGGAATGACAAAACAGTACCGATTAGCGCTTTAAGTTGATCGTTTTTGCCAATGATCGTTAGCACGTCTTTAAAGCTAAATTTCTCGACCGGTTTTGCGTTTGCAGGTGCTGCTTTCTCTTTTACGTTACGAGCGATAAGGAAGGCACTCATAACAAACAAGACTGCAATCAACATCGCGACATTGAAGAAACCATCACCTTGGTTACCGTTACCGAGCTCGCCGACAATGTGAAGGCCATAAGTCCCGGTAATGAACCAAGCAAGGCTTGCGAAAAGGCGAGGCCAAACAACCAACTTTTCACGCTCTTGACGAGAGCTAGAAAGCGCAGGAATCATCGACCAGTAAGGGATATCCATAATGGTGTACGTGAGTCCCCACAAGATATATGCCGCGGCTGCGTAGATATAAAGTGTCGTACCTTCAAACATATGGGTACTGAACAGGCCAACCAATACGATAGCGTTTAATATGGTACCAATGACGATCCAAGGGCGAAATTTACCAAATCTAGAGCGTGTATTATCAACAATGACACCCATCATTGGATCCGTAACGGCATCGATAATACGTGCCGCCAAGAAAATAGTACCGACGAAAGCGGCAGACAACCCAGCCACATCCGTAAAATAGAACATTAAGAAGATGTAAATAGGTGCACAAGCAAAATCTTTACCCAGTGCGCCAAGGCCGTAAGACAGCTTAGTTTGTAGTGTAATTTGGTCAGACATAATAATTCCTTGGTGCCGTGCCGCTATTCATCCTCCTCACGAGACTTCATAACGCCGACGTCTTATATTTATATTTCGACGTTCATGCTACCCACACACTTGATGCCTTACTGTGATCAAATACCTGTTTATGGAAACGTTTACAATCAAGATATCAAAATGAGACATCGAACATCTTATAGCTTCCAAATAAAGACTTGAATCACATTATTTACACTAATTTATCAAACCATTAACTCAACTTCACATGAAAACGATTCCAGATTAGTTAGCGATAGATATAAAAAAGCCGCACAAACTACTCGTCTGTACGGCGTAAATAAACCGGTTAGAAATCACTCAAGAAAATAGTAAATATGGGTTAGCGAATACGTTCAAACTTCACTAGCATTGCGGTTTCCGCATCAAGAATCGGCATCGTTAAGCCGATTTCCTCGCACCATTGACCAGAAAGCTCACAGCCTGAACTGGCCCAAGGCGGTTGATAATTAACGATATCATTATAATTTTCAGGCTGGTCCAATACCGAAATACGATAGACCGCTTTTGGATCTAAGCCCGGCACTTTTAAATGACCGCTCAGCGAGTTGGTTGGCATACTCAGCTGAGCGAGCATCACCACGGCTTCGGATTGATCGTTAGCGACGACCGCATGGATTTGGTGAGCTTTATCGTCGGTTGGAACGCGCCATGTTCTACCACTGTGCAGCAATGGTCGCAACATTTTGTGCAGCTTAATGTAACGTTCAAATCCTTGTTTTTCAGTTTGCTCTTCTTTAACCGGATCCAGTTCGATCCCCATATGGCCAAACAACGCAGTTAAGCCACGGAACTCAATACCATGACGACGACGTGTACTGTGACAATGACTCGCACCAATATGGCTACCCATGACCTCAGGCGGGAAGAAGTAGCTCATACCTCGCTGGATAGTCTGACGTTCCAATGCATCATTGTTGTCGGATGCCCAAAAACGATGAGTACGTTTCAACACTTCAAAATCAATACGTCCCCCACCCGCCGCGCACGACTCAATGTCCACTTTAGGGTGTGTCAGTCGAACTTTATCCACTAGCGCATAGTAACGCTGAGTTTGCTTGCACGCCGCAGCTTGACCAACGTGAGCAGGCTGAACGACTTCACGGTTCATATCCCACTTGATATAAGCAATATTGTAAGTCGACAAGAAATAATCGAGTCGCTCAAACAAGAAATTGAACGCGTCATCATTTTGCAGGTCAATGACATACTGGTTACGACCCGTTGGCTGCTCATAACCCTCTATAGCTAATAACCAATCAGGATGGGCACGAAAGAGATCGGAGTCTTTATTGATCATCTCCGGTTCAAACCACAAGCCAAATTCCATACCGAGTGCATTCACGTGCTCGACTATCGGTTGTAAGCCATGTGGATATTTGTCTTCACACAGAAACCAATCGCCTAGCCCAGCTTTATCACCGTTACGCCCTTTAAACCAACCGTCATCAATGATAAACCGTTCGACGCCCATCTCTGCTGACTCACTTGCCATCGCCATGATGTACTCTGGGTTATGATCGAAGTAGATGCCTTCCCATGTATTCAAATGAATGGGACGAGGCTTATGATGAAAATCACTTGGTAAAATAGTGTCGCGAACGTGCGAGTGGAAATGATGACTCATTCCATTCAAACCTGAGTGACTATAGCTTGCGTAAAGCCACGGCGTCGTCAGGCTCTCTCCCTCTTTGAGAGCGACTTCACCGGGCAGGTAAATGACTTCAGCTTGCATATAGCGGCGGCCATCGGCCTTCACATCCACACGCAATCGATGATTTCCGCTCCAAGCGAAATGGAAGCCCCACACATCACCTTGCATCTCATCAAAGTGTGCGTTGCCTGCAACTAATGCCGGGTAGTGCTCGTGGGAAGTACGACCACGACGATTTTCTTGTTGGTAACCGCCTTGTTGTAAAGGCTGACGAACCGTTTGGAATTCATTCACCCAACGCCCGTAGTACGTCATTAACTCGTTAGCTCGCTCAGGTAGAGGTAGCGTATTGGCAAGACGATTGACTTGATAAGTACCGGCTTTAGTGTTGGTCAGTGTATGACGTGTTTTCACCACATCATGGATATCCAACTGAAGCTCTGTCTTGAGCGCTAGACCGGCTATCGTATCTTCACTTTCGACGACTAACCCATCCTTACCTTGTTCAATACGAGTGATAACAAATACTGGTGACCAATCTTGCCCATTGCGGTGACCTTCCACTCCTGGGCTACTGAACACACCACGCCCAAGCTCAGGGCTTAACGTCATAGAAACATCGTTATCTAAACGGCCATAAGGCACAGGGCGATGTAAGGCGACACGACAGCTTTCGAGATCGCCCGTGACCTTTTTCCCCCAATGTAGGATCTCCGCATAGTCACCCAGCTCTACGATCAGTTGAGTCTGTGCACCTGCCAGCTCAATCACGGTTTTATCAATCATCTTGTCTTACCAAAAAAAGGAAATTACGTTGCATCATAATGAAAAGGATAAAATAATCTGTGATCGGCTCCAAAATCATGAGAACGTTTCCAGATTTCAATTTATTCTATCGGATGGATCACGATATGATAGTCGGCCTACGCATCAGTGAGGTCTAAAGAAGGCTTGATCACAGCTCTTCTTTAGACATTACGTCAAACCCAACCTTCGGTAGCCCATTCGCAGCACGGTAGTGTAACCAAGTATGACAGGTCTCTACAGCGCACAATCCAATCTCCACGGATACTATATCGCCTATACAGTGGCTTTATTGCCCCTCCCATTTCCACTCATTTAAGTAAGCGTTTCCAGAGAAGCCTTGTTTATATTGATGAATAAAACACCATAAACGAGCGATACCAGCGTAATATCCACCCACTGAAATCGTAACGACCTCGTTGACGTAAAAATGCCAACCTCATCATGGAAACGTTTCCGGATTTTATTTACACTGCTCGCGAGTGATGACTCAAACCCAACGATGAATCCACTAGCACATGAGTAGGAAAACCATGAAGGCATTTTCAGATATTCTCCAAAGACGCGACTGGGAAAACCCACAATCGGTGAATGTTCACTGTTTGAAAGCACATAGTCCACTTTCCAGCTTCCGCGATATTGACCATGCCCGCGAAGGGATTCATGCTCAACGCCAATCATTAAATGGCCAGTGGTCATTCAAACTATTTGATGCTCCAGAACAAGTCGACGGTGAATTTATTCAGACCGACTTCAATGACGGTCACTGGGATAAGATTACCGTCCCATCAAACTGGCAGCTTCAAGGCTACGACAAGCCTATTTACACCAACGTAAAATACCCATTTGACGTCAATCCTCCATTGGTACCAGCAGACAATCCAACCGGCTGTTATCGCACCACACTCTCCTTATCAGAAACCGATCTGACCAATACGCAACGCCTCATCTTTGACGGTGTCAACTCTGCCTTTCACTTGTGGTGCAACGGAACGTGGGTGGGATATAGCCAAGACAGCCGATTACCTTCTGAGTTCGACCTTTCACCCTACCTAATTGCAGGTGAGAACACGCTGGCCGTAATGGTGATGCGTTGGTGTGACGGCAGCTATTTGGAAGACCAAGATATGTGGTGGCTAAGTGGTATTTTCCGCGATGTGACCCTGCTTTCCAAACCACAACATTGCATTGATGATGTCTTCATCACACCAGACTTAGATGCGTATTTCCGTGACGGTTCGCTGTCTATCGTGACGCATATTTCTGCGCCAGACACCTTCCAAATACAAGTCCAACTGTTTGATGGTGAAGAGGCCGTTACTGACCCTAGTATTGAGCGTCCACATAACCGTCGTATTGACGAACGTGGTACCTGGGATGACGTGATATATCAAACCCTGCACGTCCGTGAGCCAAAAAAATGGACAGCAGAGACCCCTAACCTTTACCGCTTGGTGGTTTCTTTATTAGATGAAAACGGTGCACACGTTGAAAGCGAAGCCTATCCCGTGGGTTTTCGTAAAGTGGAGATCACCGACGGCCAGTTAAAGCTGAACGGTAAACCGCTTTTGATCCGGGGTGTCAACCGCCACGAACATCATCCAGAGCTTGGTCATGTGATGACTGAAGAAGATATGATCCGTGATATCTGTTTGATGAAGCTATACAACTTCAATGCCGTTCGTACAGCGCATTACCCTAATCACCCTCGTTGGTATGAATTGTGTGACCAATATGGGCTTTACGTCTGTGACGAAGCCAACATTGAAACGCATGGCATGCAGCCAATGAGTCGTCTTTCAAGCGACCCACAATGGGCCCATGCGTACATGAGTCGCTATACCCAAATGGTCATGCGCGATAAGAATCACCCTTCGATCATCATCTGGTCGTTAGGTAATGAATCTGGGCATGGCAGCAATCACAATGCCATGTATGCGTGGTCAAAAGACTACGATCCTTCGCGCCCAGTCCAATATGAAGGTGGCGGTTCAAACACCACCGCTACTGACATCATTGCCCCTATGTATGCTCGCGTGGATACGGTTATCGAAGACGATGCCGTACCGAAATGGCCAATCAAAAAATGGATTTCGTTGCCAAATGAGACCCGTCCATTAATCTTATGTGAATACGCTCATGCCATGGGCAATAGTCTGGGCAGCTTTAACGAGTATTGGAATGCGTTTCGCGAGTTCCCTCGACTCCAAGGTGGTTTTATTTGGGATTGGGTTGACCAAGGTCTGAGCCAATGGGATGAGAATGGCCAACATTTTTGGGCCTATGGCGGCGACTTTGGCGACAAAATCAATGACCGACAATTCTGTATCAATGGGTTAATCTTTCCAGACAGAACCGTGCATCCAACGTTAGAAGAAGCCAAATTCTGCCAACGCATGATAACCGTATCACTTCAAGATCAAGCAAAGGGTCATTACAAACTTCTCGTCACCAACGAACACCTATTCCGAGCCACCGATAATGAGCAGTTAAACTGGTCACTATTAGAGAATGGCGAAGTGATTCAAGTAGGCACCTTACCGCTACACATGGATGCTGATAGCCAAGTAACCCTGGAAGTCATTGTCGATTGGAAACCAAAAGCAGAAGCGCAGTATCACTTAAATACTGATATCACCTTAATCGAAGCCGTTGCTTGGGCGCCAGCGGGGCATATCGGCGCAAGTGAGCAATTTAGCTTGGTCAACACGGCAGGCCTCGTAATACCGACGCCAAGCGTGCAACCCGCACCGACGCTAAGCCGACAAGGCAGTTCGATTACCGTCGCTAGCGACGATGAGCAGCATCAATGGCGATGGGATACTCAAACTGGCTTGATGATCGATTGGATGGTCGATGGCAAGACGCAACTCCTTGCGGCTCCGCAAGATAACTTCTTCCGTGCTCCGCTCGATAACGACATTGGAGTGAGTGAGATTGACAATGTCGATCCAAACGCTTGGATGTGTCGCTGGGATGTGGCTGGTATTGGTCAGTGGGAACGTGCCTGCGTGAGCTGCCATAGTGAAACGCTGGCACACACCGTAGAAGTGACGTCCATATTTGCCTATCACTTCAACGGCGAGATTCAAGCCGTCACGACTTGGACACACTCACTACGCAACAGCGGTGAAATGCAATTGGCCATAGACGTTAAGCTCACAGAGAACCTGCCACCAATGCCGCGTATCGGCTTGGAGCTGCAAATGCCTCTGAACGAGGAAAATGCACTCATCACATGGCAAGGTTTAGGGCCTTTCGAAAACTACCCAGACCGTTTGGATGCGGCACGTTTTGGCTTATACTCTCAACCACTAGAAGCGATGCATACCTCGTATATTTTTCCTACCGACAGTGGGTTACGTTGTGGTACTCAATGGCTAACCGTCAATGAGCTGACAATCACGGGGGACTTTCAATTCAGCGTAAGTCAGTTTGGGCAGCAACAGGTAGCAGAAGCCAAACACACTAACGAGTTAGTAAAAGAAGAGAAGATTTACGTTCGTTTAGACCATCAACACATGGGCGTGGGCGGTGATGATTCTTGGAGCCCAAGTGTGCATAAAGCGTTCCAGCTAACGGACAATCATTATGCTTACCGAGTGACATTTAAACCCGCTTAGTTACTCATTTAGCCCGTGGCTGATTATGCTCGGCACTCTGGTGTCACCTTATCCCCAAGCTTTGGCTTGGGGATTTTTCATTGAATCCTATCCCAAACACGCTAAAAGCTTGATGTATGATTGCTATTACCATTTAACTGATTGAGTTCATCCACATTACATTGTTAAATAGCCTAAATTCTAGATTCTGAGCTCCCAATGGCTACCATCAAAGATGTCGCAAGAGAAGCCGGCGTATCAATCGCAACTACATCACGCGTTATCAACAATGCCCCTCACACCAGTCAATCCGCCATTGTTGCAGTAAAACAAGCAATGGAAAAGCTAGGCTATAGGCCTAACGCCAATGCGCGTGCACTCGTCAGTAAATCATCCAACGCGATGGGAGTATTGGTCAATGATATGTCAGCCCCGTTCTTCGGAACCATGGTAAAAGCCATCGACACCATAGCTAGCGAGCAGGAAAAACAGTTACTAATCGGCAGTGGGTATCACGACGCCATCAAAGAACGTAACGCCATCAACTTATTGATCAACAGCCGTTGCGAATCATTGGTGGTGCATAGCAAAGGCATGTCGGATGACGAGCTGACAAAGCTGGCGACGGAAATACCCGGCATGGTGCTTATTAACCGAGTGGTTGCCGATATCGCCTCTCGTTGTATTGCGCTCGACAACCGCCAAGGCTCTTATATCGCAACGGAACATTTAATTCGTAATGGCCACAAAGATATCGGCTACCTCTGCTCCAACCATGACATAGAGGATGCACACGATCGCCGTGAGGGTTACTTTGATGCGCTGCGCGCCAACGGTATTGAGATTCGTGAGGAGTATATAGAGTACGGTGAGCCAGATGAAACCGGTGGTGAGCACGCTATGGTTAATTTGATGGCAAAAAACACGCCCATCACAGCCGTTGCTACCTACAACGATTACATGGCAGCAGGCTGCATGACACTTCTGCAAGAAAACTCAATCCGTATCCCAGACGACATTTCAGTCATTGGTTTTGATGATGGTCATATTGCCCGCTACATATACCCTCGCCTCACGACCATCCGCTATCCGATTCAAGTCATGGCTAACGAAGCCGTGAAACTATCATTGCAACTGGCTAATAACGAAGAGACCGATCAGAAAGCCCTCAAGTTATTTATGCCAATTTTGGTTAAACGCTCTTCTGTAGGCCGAGCCAACATTACGAAATAAAAAAACAGCACCGGCTATGGGTGTAATGCCGATCAGTTAAAG
>NZ_JBFROV010000015.1:0-12790 GCF_041471725.1 Vibrio sp. 10N.261.51.F12
CTAATATCTAATATCTAATAATGAGTTTATTGGAATTCTTCACCATGATTTTCTAACGTTTTGTGCCCGCACTGTGTACAAACGATGTATCGGTCGATGAGATCTAAAGAGGCGCCAGCCGGACTTGCCACTCCACCGAGGAAACCCTCAACAAAAGCCTTAAACTGTTCTTTGTTACTTTTGCCATATTTGGATGGCTTTTGTTTAATTAACTCTTTATGTTCGGTCGTATTCCCACATGCTTTGCAAATTCTAACGCTCATCTCGCCCTCTACTGTACATTCAGGCTACAAAACAAAAAGTAAAATTAAACCATAATCAAAGGTTAGAATGAGATTCAACACTCATTTATAAGCAATGAGTTAAATGAAATATGCTTATTGCTCAGATAAGACATAGGAATACTATCGAACTAAAACACCATGACATGATCGCATCGGTATTGGCCATCAACCTCAACCAAAACCATTTCCGCAACAAAATCACCGCTAACTTTAGTAAATGATTGCTTCCAAACAATGGCGGCAGAATCTCGGCGCTTGAACACCGCAACGACTTCCCGTTGTGAAAAATACCCTTTTTCAGACTGGTATTTTTCACAAACATCTTGAAAGTAATCTTTCGTCACTATTTGCTTCATTCGATCAGTAAAGTCTTGAATATGCTTGTCATGATCAATATCAGTGGAAGCTGCCATTAAGTTATCCATGATAGGATTCGCAATCGCTAAAATATCTTGTTCTGATAAATCTTCAAAATTCATACATCCCTACTTCTTTCAGTGTCATATTTTGTGAAATTTACTCGTACGTCTTTCCTTGATGCGGTAACCAACCGACACACTTCGGCAATATACCAAACCTATCAACGTCCGATATGAGCGTTAGATGCTCGTCATATGTCTTTTGCCAAATCTATCCACTGGCCATTCGTGAGTTCACCTAAATGTTGTGGGTTGAGTTTAAACACTGAATTAGGCGTTCCGGCTGCTGCCCAGACTTCTGAGTACTGGCGCAAGTCATTATCCAAAATAGTTTGAACTGTTGTGTTGTGGGCGACTGGAGGAACACCCCCTATCGCATACCCTACGTTGTCTCGAACAAACGAAGCATCGGCTTTTTTAAGTACGATACCTGTCGCTTCCTGTACCTTGTCAGCGCACACCATATTACTACCCGACGCAACAATCAAAACGGGTTCACCTGTTTGACCATGCTTGAAGATTAATGATTTGGCTATCTGAGAAACCGTACATCCAATAGATTCAGCGGCATCAACGGCAGTCCGAGTTGAGCTAGGCATTTGCTGGATAACAAAGTCATGACCATGTTGGGTCAGAACCGCTTGAACTTTCAATGATGATGCTTTTAATTCCTTTGACATATTTCCTCCATTTTTTATTAAAACGACAGCAATCATTACTGAGCTAACGGGCAGCACTGCCAAGCACGCCATAGTCTTAACCGAAAGTGGCGAGCATTACACATACACTTTAGGCATTTGTCATGTGCGCACTATTTGGTGCTGCATTTCGATTAACTGATGCTCACCAACCATTTCCACTTATTTAGCAAATTCAAATCCAAGTTTCTCATAGTAGCTTCTGAGATAACCATGAGCATGGATTTCAATAGAACCGACTCCCATGCTCTTAGCGTGTTCTTTTAGTGCTTGAACAACTTTCGACGCGATTCCAAAACCTCGATAGGCCTCCATAACCGCAACTCTAGCCATTGTGGAAGAGCCATCACTCCTAACGGTCAGGCGAGCCGTCGCAATCGGTATACTTCGCTCAGTGACAATGGCATGAAATGAATCGTCGTCAAGGCCATCAATATCTAATTCGGCTGGAATGTTTTGTTCGATGGTAAACACCTGGTAGCGGATCGCCTGACCAAGGCTGATGAGATCGCGTCCCTTGCCAATATGAGTTTCCATTAATCTTCCTTTATCCGATACACATAAACTGTTGTGCTACTCTATGGGTCAACATACTTTGATATACTTAATTTCTCGAGGCAAATCTAAAAGCCCCACTCGCAAAAAATCTGGCTTCAAATCGACATCAGACACGTCGTTCAACGAAAACCACTTAAATTCAAGGCTTATATCGGTCTCAATACCATAGAAAACTTCATTCATGGGAAATCGATAAGATTCAACGAGTTGAACAAGGAAGTAATTCGCGATTTCATGTATTTTCTTACCTGAGTGCTCAAAGAAGCTTTCCACATACCAGAGGTGGCGTTTAACAACGGACTCTACACCTAATTCTTCTAACAACTCTCGATTAAGGGTTGCATCAGAATATTCAAATAACTCAACCCTACCTCCAGGCAGCGCCCAAAAAGAATCGCCAGCAAGCCTATGCAGCAATACATGGTTGTCACGTATGATGACAGCAACGCTTCGAAAGTTAAATCGAGCGTTGCGTTGATCAAATTTCAATATTCTTCCCCCTAACAGCGTATCGTTTTGATAAATCGCGGATACCTATCTCAGGATACCTATCTCGGTATTCTCATTCGTTAGTACTATTGTCCAGATTCAACCATATCCTTGATCTTCCGAGCTTTCTCAAAATGGTCGAGCTTATTGTCTTGGATCCACCAAGTAGCGGCCTCCATCAGCAACTCAGGGTCATCGTTTTTATTTGCAAAGAAGGCATAAAACGAAACGCCTACATTGTCACCTTTTTGATCCAGCTTTTTCTGGCATGTTTCGATTATTTTGCGTCTCAACGACTCACGCATCACTGGTTACCTTGAATTAAAGAGTTAAAGAGTTAAAGAGTTAGAGAATTAACGGTTTTTCTCGCAATCACCAAGCCATGATTACTTGCCCCCAGCAGGGATGGCTCATCACACGTTTTTAAATGGTAGCGTAGCCAAGTTTCATATTGTTCTGAAGTGAAATTATTTATACCGGACGAAATGTAACGTCCAAATCCATCGGTAGAGAGATGGCGAAGTTTCGCGAAGCCACCTTTAGCGATCAAATCTTCGATTTCTGCTGGTGTAGCAAAATAACCAACGTTAAAAAAACCATCGGCTAATTGACTGGGAACGAGACCAGATTCTAATAGCGTACTTAATACTTCGGGTGTGATTAATTCAGGCGATTGTTGGGCAAACATACCCGCGACAAAATAACGCGAGATATACGCTACCGCTATTATCCCATCGGTCTTTAACACCCGATATGCTTCGGAAATCGCTAAATCTCGCTCCGCTTGGGTTTGTAAATGATAAAGAGGACCGAGGATAACGCAGACATCTTGTGAGCAAGTCTCAACGAAAGGAACGCTGCAAGCGTTTCCTTCGTAGACGGATAGAGCTAAACCTTGTTCTGCCGCTTTGCGCTTCAAAATATCAACTTGCTCAGGCGCAAGCTCTACTGCTGTGGTGTCACAGCCCATTTTTGCAAAGTTGAGAGAATACCGCCCAGTTGCAGCACCTTGTTCTAGAATTTTTATCCCAGGAGAAAGATAGTCGTCCAATGCTCGCATTGTCGCATCAAACTCCATCTTCGTAATGAGCTGCCGCGTTAACCGACCATCTTCATCAACACCTGTGTATTGTTCTATCAATTTTTGCATAAAATCTCTCATTGGCGCGTTAAGCTAACACCTTAATAAACGTAAATACGTTGGGTTTACATGCTGAACGAATAAAGGCTTCCGCTAGACGTTAATCACACCTTTGAGATATAAAACACCTTTTCCAGAAACAACAACCGCTCGTTCTGAAACACGACATTTAAGGATACCGCCCCTTTGGGATGCTTGGTAAGCCAGTAAATCGGATTTACCCAATTTACCTGCCCAATACGGTGCTAACCCTGAATGAATCGAGCCAGTAACAGGGTCTTCTTCACCACCGTTTGCTGGCCAAAAGTAACGAGAGACAAAATCATACTCGTGAGATCTAGCCGTCACGACAATATCTAAAGGTGCTAATTGCTTCAGCTGCTCTGATACATAAGTGACGTCTAAAACGTCTCTTTCATTAGGAAATACGGCAAAGTACGCTTGTCTGTTTTTTAAAACCTCAAGGGGCTTCACAGAAAGACCAGCCAACAATTGTTTTGGTATAGATTCAACGGCCTGTGGATTCTGATTGGGGAACGTCATTTCTATTTCATTGTTATCATTAAGAATGACGGTTAAGGTGCCCACTTTTTGGGTGATAAACTCAATGTCGTGTTTAACACTGAATTCGTTAAACAGCACATGGGCCGATGCCAACGTAGCGTGACCACAAAAATCAATTTCAGTCAGTGGTGAAAACCAACGAATTTCGTACCTATTGGTACCCACACTTTTGATGTAAGCAGTTTCTGATAGGTTATTTTCTGCCGCAATACTTTGCATTAAGTCATCAGACGGCCAAGTTTTAACTGGTATGACAGCCGCTGAATTACCTTTAAACTGTTGATCTGTAAATGCGTCAACGACGAATATATCCATTTCCAATGTATTAACTCCCTTTGCTTGGTCGCGCTTTATTGAATACCCTTATTATTACGGCGACTAAAACACAGCGTTAAGACAAGTGGTCGCTAGCGACCAAAACCCCTCCCACTCCGTTTCTTTTACTGACCACGTAGTACTTTTTCCAGTTTATGCCCTTTAGCAAGCTCATCCACCAATTTATCAAGGTATCTCGCTTGTTGCGTAATAGGGTTTTCAATCTCTTCGACTTTATAACCACAAATCTTGCCAGTAATTAACTTCGAATTTGGATTAACGGTGGCCTCAGAAAAGAACGTTCCGAATGTGGCGGAGCCTTCAATGTGAGCGTTGAGTTCGGTATCACTATAACCAGTAAGCCAACGAATTACCTCGTTAAGTTCCTCTGTAGTGCGGCCTTTCTTTTGCACTTTAGCCACATAAAGTGGGTAGATCTTTGAGAAGATCATACCTGATATTTGCTCATCTTGTTTTTGTGTAGGTTTCATTTTTAGCCTAAAAAATTCTGTACGAAATAACGGATTATTTTATAAAAAATAACACCACGTCAAGTAATGAGTAATGAGTAATGAGTAATGAGTAATGAGTAATGCTACCACCGATCAACGAGTGACTGCGCATGCTCACGTGTTAGATGTGTGGTTTTTACCCCCACGACACAGACATTTTAAAATACGAAACACCTGATTTTTGAAATTCATCGCCTTCAATGCACAGCCCAAAGTGTTGATAGAATGAAACGGCTGAAGTGCGAGCATCACACCAAAAGTAACGCACTGTGGCGAGCTTTAAATCGCAAACTAATCGTTCTATCACCTTGGTTCCAATCCCTTGACCTTGATATTCAGGCAACGTGGCAAATTTTCTCAGTCTCGCCTCATCAGCATTGCGATAGACGGAGGCGACGCAAACGAGTTTCCCATCAATAAACGCACCATAATGGGTAGCGTATTCATCGCCTTCTACTTCACAAAATGAAGGTGACTTATTGGGCCAAAGGACTCGGTGCCTGATTGGTAAAACCTCTGCAGTGGTGATCGGCTGTATATCCATATTTCCTCAACAACTATACCGTAATGTATTGTTTTCTCGGATAACGATCACATCCACTATATCACCCGAGTGGCATAGTGTGCTCAGGCTACCCACTGACTTTCTTGGACATATTGAAGCCAGTAATCTCAAAACCAACCTCTTTATATAATTTAAGCGCACGTTCATTATGATACGCAACCCTCAGCTTTATTTGATTGATACCAATAGCTCGTAGCTGACCTTCCAACACTGAGATGGATTGTGTACCAAAACCGTAACCTCGATACTCACTCGAAACAAAGAAATCATAGATAAAAGTCGATTTATCATCAGTGTTTATTGAGTGCCAGAGGTAACCCACAAGCGTAAACTCCCCATCGATTTTGGCATCAATACAGAGTAATGAATGGTCATTACCTTCAAGTCCATTGGGAAAGCAGCGGTGCAAATCTTTCTTAGCTAATTCAATTGAAACGTCTAAAGAATGTCCATAGTTTTTCGCTATCTCTTGGCTGTAATCGTCTATGAAATACTGACAATAAGCCGGATACTCCTCTTGGCGCATTTCTCTAAGTAACACCATATTTATCCTGTATATACGGTAAATTCCATCGGCAACATAACGTAGCATGAAGTAGTGATCAACGCTGCCATCCAACTTGTAGCCGCTTGAAAACGCAAGCGAGGTAATGTTTACCGTAGGCTATGAAATAGCGAGCAACTGATTACGGTATAACGCGTACTTACCGCGTTTGTTTTTCTTTTCCTGCCACATGTACCAGACTCAAGTTTTCATTGTCTGTTGGGACTTCAAAATACTCAGTGACATGATGGAAAACGGCTTCAGTATCGAAGTGTGCCCTTTCCGGTTGTTCAACCCGACGTTTAGCTATTTGGGATAAACATTCTTCATCACTTAAATCTAAATACCAAAGCTCGTGTTCACTATTAACTTCCAAGCATAACGATGTAAACCAAGATCTCTGATTGACAGTATTCGCAGGAAAGTCCATCACCACGTTGGTCCCAGTGCTCAGTAGATTTTGGACATGACTTTTTACGAAAGGCTTAATGAGGTTTGAAACCCTAATGTAGTCATTAAAGGTTTGAATTTGGTTAGGATAGTGCGCCGATAACCAGTCGTCTTCAGAAATTAGAACCGCATTGTTTTCTGCGGCTACAGCACTAGATTTCGTCGACTTACCTGCACCCATTTTGCCACAAAAGAAGAACAGTTTTCCCTGATTTCTCATATTTCCCCCTTCACGTATAAGGCCCAATTAATGCGTCGCAACAAACAATATAGTGACTTACTTTCCGAAAGTTAGAGTAAAAGAATAACCATCGCGTAGCAAATGTATTAGACCGTCATCTTAGTGACAACGAGGGTCTCGCAAAGCGTGTGACTCACTTAAAATAAAACCAAGCGGTACGAATCGACTAGAAACGCTTTTATGTGCATTGTCCTGACAAGTACAACCAATCATCAACAACGACATGGTGCTTAAAAACTTTGATTCTGTGGTAGCCTCTTTCCGTAAGAGCGGTAACCTGAATGTATTGGTAGCCTAGCAAAGATTGCTTTAGATTAAGTTCCGCTTTTATCCCCTTAAGATAAATATCTCCATCTCTTAGGGTTAAAGGATTTCGCTTAAACATCGATGATGCCAAGAAACCTAAAAGGACACAGAAAAACATGAGAGCATGAGGCCATAATTCAATATAATCAGGCGATAGCAGCGTCATCCCTAAATAAGTAACAGAATAAGTACCAACAAAGGCAGCCACCGTTTTCCATTTTGCTGTGTTATACGACAACTCAACAACCAGATCCATCCTAACTCCAAAATCTCTTAGCATCATTTGCGCATTATGCATGCGAGTGACTATCTAATTGAGTATTCCAGATGATTATTACGAGCAAATACACACTATGCTTTGCTAATCGGGTAAGTACAGTTTGATAAAATGCGCCAAGCGCGAGCAAACTGTACGAGTCTGTTTGAGCACTTGTTAACGGCTTATTCTTCACTTTCGAAGTGGGCAAAAACTTCTGCGCCTGTCATATTTTGCGTTTCATTCTTGAACTCATAATATTCTGGCTTTTCGTCAATGAATATTTGGTGAGTTAACTTGTAGCTATCATTCGATATCAATAGCCCAACAGGAAGATGATATTGGTTATTTGGCACTAAAAAGTAAAACAGGTGTGTCCCACATTTTCCGCAGAAACCTCTCTCCGCCCATTCTGATGACTGATATCTAACAACATTTTCCTCACCTGATATTTCAACTGAATCAGCGCAATCAATCGCTAGCATTGGGCCACCAGACCAATTCCTACACATACTACAGTGGCAAGCCGCTAATTCGTTGCTAGCATACTCAACTTCCAACTTAACAGCGCCACATAAGCATTTACCTGAACCTTTCATAGAACCCCCAACCTTTTAAAGTGTGAAATCTAATAGTAGTTAACACTCGCTTAAGCGGTCAAAAATAGTTGGCTACAATGGTGGGAGTACCCACACAACCAAGTATTTTTGCTCCGTTTGAAGCCCGTGCTATGCGATTTTTGAGTACATGATATGTTGAGGTCCAGCTTCACCGCCCAGGTATAGCTCACCAGTATCAACAAAATGACTTTTGTGACAACACCTTTTAGCGGTCGGATTCTTGCAATTCACAGTTAGGTAAACTAACTCAGATTCTGGATAATTTATCTTTAGATATGGCAATAATGCTTGTATAGCTCTTGTTCCTTTTCCTTGATGATTTACACCGATGGCAAAAATGCCTAATACCAACGAATTTTTTGGACAAAAAGAATAGTCTAATCCCAAAGAGAAACTCAGCATTATTTTGAAAAAGCCAACGACATCTCCATTACTTTTAATAATGTATCGATGATTTGACTCACTATTGTCAGAAAGGAATTCTTCTGCTGTACCTGCAAATTTGACCTGTTCGTCAGCCAACTTCACCTGTTTGACTCTTTCAACGTGAGACTCATTTAATCTCATAACGCCCAATGTAGTAGTCAGCAACGCAACCACCCTACCCAAATAAAGCAACTGTAGTCACTACACTCAACCATAAATGCCGATTGTTAGCTGCGATGTACCCACTCATCACGCAACACCCCAAATTTAACCGAGTCGTAATACTCCCCCTGATAATAACGAACCTTTCGCAAACGTGCTTCTTGCTGAAAGCCTAACTTACGTGCAAGCGCTATCATTCTGGGATTACCTGACCAAGTTGTCATGCCAACACGTTCAACGTCATAAACATCAAACAAATGACTAACCCAAAGTGGAACGGCTTTCGCGGCAATACCATGCCCCCAAGAGCCTGAGTCATAAAGGACAACACCAGCCTCTAGCCAACGAGTCGCCTCGCATTCCCAGTAGCAATTTACTGTTCCGACCGGTTTGCCATTAAAAGTGATTAACTGCATCTCCGATCCATTGAGCAGCTTGGCAAAGGTCGATTTCTTAAATTCAGCCAAAGTTGGATGTTGGTATGAATAATAAGGGCCATTGAACCTCGTCCATTCATCGTTTGATGATATTAGCGAATAAACCTGCAGCAGTTCAGATAGCTCAGCGACTCTAATTCCTACACAATTTTCTTGTTTCATACGTCCCTTTTAGCGATTCACTCCTAACACTTAGAACCTAATAAAGTTGCAGAGTAACGCACCAATTACACGAGCTGAAAACCTCACGCATTGGCGGTTAACTTAACCTGTTTTTATACTTGAAATTTAAAGTTCATGCTGTGTTTTATCACCTGTAAATAGATTCAAATTTAAAGGAATAAAAAACTCACAGGCAGCCCTATTGGCGGTGGTTGGTTGGTCCCACGCTCCACATAAATCCTTGCTATTCTCTTTTGTTCTTGTGAACTGCTTACATTTCCCACAACGATCCATACACAAACGACTCCATTCATTGACGCGCTAGAACTCAAATAAAGATCCTCAGCCAATAACTGTAACCAATATCTAGGCCATATAATTTGATTTGGGCCAATTAGGCATGAGTTCACTGTAACTGCAAACTTATGAGATGATGGTATTACCGCTAACTAGGTGACCAGGTTCAGCGTACGACTACAAATGAAAAATCAGTTAAAAATTCGCTATTGACGCCATAGTCGTTTGTTAGCTGTACTTTTCCATTACGAAATTTCTTAGCTTTTGCCCACGAACTTCCATTTCTTGAGCCTGAACCACTTTAAACCCAAAGTGCTCATAAAATGGTTTAGCTGTAATACTAACTTCTGAGTAAAAACGAGAAATATTCCGCTCTCTACCAACACCGAGAACGTGATTCATCAATGTCTTTCCAACGCCCATACCTTGATACTCATGATGGCAAAAGAAGTGGTCGATTAAACCATCAGGTTGAAGATCTGTATAACCTACAACGATACCGTCAATTTCAGCTACAAATGGATTCAAACCATTCATTCTATTCGTCCAGATAGACCACTCTATACGTTCAGGAGCCCAAGCCTCAACTTGTGCTTGGCTGTAATCACGAAGGTTTACATTGCGAATAGTGTAAAAATGTATATCCCAAAGTGCCTGAGCATCGGCTTCAACATACTCTCTAATTTTTATCATCGTACTACCTCGCGTGAGTAAAGTTTACGCCGCATTAAATGGTGCTTATGAACGACCAAACAAGCGCTCAATTGTTGGTGAGTCGGCGAATTGGACAAAATCAAACTAATTTCATACTTTTGGTGTGTGTCCTTTTAATCATAATATCTAGGCCATATAATTTGATTTGGGCCAATTAGGCATGAGTTCACTGTAACTGCAAACTTATGAGGTGATGATATTACCGCTAACTAGGTGACCAGATTCAGCGTACTACTGCAGAAAGCTAAGAAAGTCGCTATCATTGCTTATATTAGCAAGATAATTGTAACTCTAAATTCGATGTTAAGAGATGGAGCCATATGGGATAAAAACAGCGCCAAAATTTAGTTATTGACGCCATACTTGTTTGTTATATTCGCGTAAATACGACTAAAAACTTACAGATTGATGTTTGCAGCGATAGATGTCTGCAGCAACAGAGGTTGGATTTACACCATCCGTGTCAATAATTTTAGTAATGTGATGTCGGTTGCCTCCTTTCATGAACACTTCATTCGCTAACTCTGTGGCCAAATTCTGTGGGTCAGTCTTTTCAACGACATGTGAACCCACAACCTTACAATCAGAATTCTCCATTTCTGCAAACGAAATAGGTGAGACTCCATGAGCTCCTGGAAGTAAATTAACAACACCAGAAGGCCTTGATTTGTGTGGACTTGTGCATGAATAAAATTCTGCAACAACACTGCTTGGACGACCACGCCTTTCAGATAGGACGGTTATAATTCTATATCTACTCCCGCCTGCTTGATAGGTCTCATTTTTTAGGACTGGTGTGACATTATTGGGGTGAGAGTCATCAATCGTATATGTATCGATGATTTCACAATTCAGATTATGAATAGCTGCCTTAGAGATTGGCGTTATAGATTGCGCTTCAGGCAAAACAGTGACTTTACGAGTAACACAACCAGTCACGATAATAGAAGCAGATAAAAGCAGAACTACTTTTTTCATAGGGGTATCCAAAAAAGGAAAGAATACACAACGAAACCCCCGCCTTCCCAATCGAAGTTATCTATGGTTACGATAAACAAACCAGCGTTATTTAAACTCGCACAACAGTTACAATTGAAATACCCAAAAGCTCGAATAGCAATGCTACCGGCATGAGCAACGAATTAGTGTTATCGTATCGGGTGTGGCGCAACCACCGACGGCGTTAAGACGACAATAAGAAATCTTATAAAGGACACACACCTAAAAAAGAAATCTAAAGCACTCCCGTATTCAAAGCGATAATTAACTCCATACTTTAGCTTTCTTCAATCTATTTTGGTGAAGTTGTCTAGTTTGTTAAGGGACGTTACTTACGTTTAGGCATTGGGCGAACGACTATATCCAGAATTTTCACTGGCCTATGGGTAGGAGCGGCAGTGAAAATGACGCTTACTCTAATTGATAGATGTGCATCTTTTTCTTTTTTAAGGCAGCCTTAGCTTGGACTGTATGAACGTGACACCCAACCGCTGTCGAGCGTGTCTTTTCTAACGCAGTACATACCGTTAACCAACTCTTCTGATTGAAATTCAAACGCGCCAAAATAGCGGGTTGATTAGCATCCATACTGGCTTTGTCTTCGCGAAATAGACGTGCAGTCCAGTCTACTAACTCAATGTAGTCGATGAGCCGAAACGGAATACCATCTAGCATTTCATTCGTCGGGTTACCGATAAAAGGGTGTAAGCATGGGGCTGTTGCTAAATTTTTACCCAGCGCATCGATTCTGGCTTTTATCGAGGTAAACTCCGATGTTTCAGGGGTTGTGGCAATACCTGCTCGGATGGGATTCAAGTCGACATACGCCATTGCGGCGGCAAGGGCTTTTTCATCAAGCAACGCTTGGCTTTTGAAGCGGCTTTCCCAAAAGTGTCCTGTACAATTATCTTCTCGATTCGCTCTACACGCTATATCGTAATTGAGCTCTTTCATGAACCAACTTAAGCTCCACAGCCTTTCTCGCCATACTTCAATGAGCTCAAGACACTTGTCTTCCTCTGCTTGATTGGTGAGTTGCTTATTTTGCCAACGCTCTATGAGTACGGGTAATTTATGCTCACGCCCCCAATGCTCGACCACTTCATGCAGTGACAATGCTAACGCTTTGTCTTTATTGATATGAAGTACCAGGTGATAGTGATTACTCATAATGGCGTAGGCGCAAACATCGATGCAATATACCTCCGTCAGAGCGTGAATTTTTCGCTCTATCCACTCTCTTCGATGTTCGTAACTCGTGTTGGTGAGCGGGTCATCGCCGCACAAAAAACTGCGCCTCACACAACGTGATACGCAGTGGTAATACGAAGTCGCATCCACGGAAATAAGCTGTTTTCTGGCTGTTGTCAAAATGAGATCCGCTATGAAGGTTTTAAATAACTTAGCAGTTCTCTTTTAATGGGGTTGTTGGTGAGTCGGCGAATTGGACAAAATCAAACTAATTTCATACTTTTGGTGTGTGTCCTTTTAATCACTAACTAAACTTGCAACAGCAATCGAAACGATCAATGTGGAAGCAGCGAACATGTTCTGGTTTTTCTCTGGAATAACAATGAAGTGCTTCCTCGTCGTTCGTATACAGTTGTCGCTTTCAGGGCAAGATTACGAAG
>NZ_JBFROV010000016.1:0-97780 GCF_041471725.1 Vibrio sp. 10N.261.51.F12
CAATGAGTCTGCTAGGTTAACGACATCACGTTGTGAATTGATAGCGTTTTGGATTGAATCGTTGTTGTTCATAATCGTCGCGACTCTTTATTATGAAACCAGAGCTTATGCTCTGGTTTTTTTCGTTTGAATGATCGCTAGAGCGTGCTTATTTGAAAAAAAATCAATAATTCAGTGAGTACGTTATTCCAGATCAGGATCACATTTGCCCAATCAATTGAATTAATTAGCCAAAAAGCGTTTTTTTTTCCTAAAGGTTCTAATTTAGTCGCCGTTAAAGGGAATGAGAGAAATGATATAGATGTGCCAACGTGAGGTGAGAGACTCGGCGGCCATCTACCCAAAAATGCCTAAGGAGATCAATTTATGGCGATTAATGTAAACACTAACGTGTCTGCAATGACAGCGCAGCGCTATCTAAGCACAGCTGCAGAGAACACCACCAAGTCAATGGAGCGTCTGTCTTCTGGCTATAAAATCAACAGCGCAAAAGATGACGCTGCGGGTCTACAAATTTCTAACCGTTTGAATGCACAAAGCCGTGGTCTAGACATGGCAGTGAAAAATGCCAATGATGGTATTTCAATTGCACAAACCGCAGAAGGGGCAATGGATGAATCGACAAACATCCTGCAACGTATGCGTGATTTGTCTCTTCAATCTTCAAATGGTTCTAACTCTAAGTCAGAGCGAGTGGCTATCCAAGAAGAAGTGACGGCGCTAAACGACGAATTAAACCGTATCGCTGAAACCACTTCATTTGGTGGTAACCGCCTTCTTAACGGTACGTACGGAACACAATCGTTCCAGATCGGTGCTGATTCAGGTGAAGCGGTTATGTTGTCTATGGGCAACATGCGTTCTGATACAACGGGTATGGGCGGTAAAAGCTACGCCTCTGAAGAAGGCAAAGATGCGAGCTGGCGCGTAGGTCAAGATGCACAGCTGACAATGAACTACACCAATAAACAAGGTGAAGAAGTTGAGCTTTCAATCACAGCCAAACAAGGTGATGACATTGAACAACTCGCTACTTACATCAACGGCCAAAGCGGCGATGTAAAAGCGTCTGTTAGTGAAGACGGAAAAATGCAGCTCTTTGCTGCTACTCAAAAAGTTGCCGGTGGGGTTGAATTTGGCGGTAACTTGGCCTCTGAACTGAGCATTGGTGATGCAAAAGACGTCACAGTAAAAGATATTGATGTCACGTCGGTTGGTGGTGCTCAAGAAGCCGTTGCGATTATTGATGGTGCGTTGAAAAATGTCGATTCAGAACGCGCGTCATTAGGTGCATTCCAAAACCGTTTTGATCATGCGATTAACAACCTCAGCAACATTAACGAGAATGTAAACGCATCAAATAGCCGCATCAAAGATACGGATTATGCAAAAGAAACGACAGCGATGACCAAGAACCAGATCTTGCAGCAAGCAAGTACTTCGATTCTGGCGCAAGCGAAACAATCACCGTCTGCAGCACTTAGTTTGTTAGGTTAATTCAAGGCAAGTACAACCTTAGGCAAGTCGTATTGACGGTTCATCATGGTAACCGTCAATTACCATGTTTAGCCCAATAACGATGAGGTATTGGGTTGAACGTGGGCAATTAAGGTGAGAAACGGGAGACTGTTATGGATATTTCATCCTATGCATCGAACATTCAGCCTTTTGCCACGTCTAGTGGCACAAAAATTGCTTCAGATAATACAACAAGTGCGGCAACACAGAGTCAATCGAATGAAAATCGGGTCAATCAAACACCCGATACTCATAGAGTGAACCCTGAGAAAAAAATTGAGAATGAAGCCTTATCGAAAGATAAGACTTCGCAAGTTATTCAACATATTGCGAAAGAGCGTCAAGATCTTAATGATGTTGAACGTGAGCGAATGGTAGAGCGTCTGGATGAGTTTTTAGCGACGATGAATACGAGTTTATCGATTCGTCGGGATGAAGACTCTGGGCGACACATTGTGACTATTTTTGCTAGTGATACCGGCGAGATAATTCGTCAGGTACCGGATGAAGATTTACTTGTTGTTCTCGAACGCCTTGAAAAACATGCCTCTGTCAGTATCGACATGCGAGTTTAATGGAACACCTCGCGTATTAAACGTATGCGTAGGGTGAGAGTATTAATTTGAAGCGGTTTGGTGAATATGGGCCCGATAGGGATGTCATCTGGCATGGATATCAATTCCATGGTGAGCAAAATAGTCAATGCAGAGCGCGTGCCTAAACAGCAACGTATTGACTATGAGCGTACTAAAATTGATTCCAGTATCAGTGCCTATGGGCGGCTCAGAGAGTCACTAGATACGATGAAAAACCTAATGGCAAACTTTCGTCAGGAAAAAGCGTTCGCAGTGCGCAGCGTGGATACTACTGAGGAAAATATTGTCACGGCAACCGCCTCTACGGATGCGATCGCTGGCAAATATGCAGTCGATGTATTGCAACTTGCTCAGAGCCATAAAGTGGCCTCCGATGTCGTTCCTGACGACACGAGGTTTGGGCCGGGCAAGTTGCAAATTTCTCTAGGCGAAGACAACTTCGACCTGTCTCTTAGTAAAAATTCTAAACTTGTTGATGTCGTTCGAGCGATTAACGGTGCTCGTGATAATCCTGGTATCCGTGCCTCGATCATTAAAGATATGAACGGACCCCGTCTTATCGTTGCCGCTAACCAATCTGGCGCCGAAAAAAACATTCTAATTGATGTCGAAGCTGAGGCTGGTAATGAACTGTTTCGCTTTGAGTACAAGACGATAGAGCAACGAGTAAAAGACCTTGAACAAGCTCAATCTGATGCTCTAGCGTTATTGGGGCTTCCTGACCAATCCTCCGAAATGGCCGCGACTGATGCGACATTGACGGATGAAGAAGCGAAGGCTCAAACAGATGTCGTTAACGATGACAACGCAGCACTGGATGACACTGCGGCCGATAGTGATATTGATACGCAAGCGAAACAAGAGGCAAAATCTGGCCGCCCAGAAGACTCCATTCCTGGTTGGACTGAGACCGCATCAGGCACATTGATGGATTCCTACCAAGCACCAGAGCCAGAACTCGACGATAAGGCATTGGCCAAATCCCAAGACGTGCCGGGTTGGACCAATACGGCCTCAGGAACACTCACCGATTCTTATGTCACACCAGCTGAAGCACAAGCAAAGTTAGAACAAGAACTAAAAGCTGAAAAAGCAGCCATTGCTAAAGCGGTTGCTGATGGTGATATGAGTGAAGCGGAAGCGAAACAGATTGAACGTGAAAAGCTCACGCCAGAAGAGCGTGAGCGAATTGAGAAAGTTGAAACAACGCGAGCGGAACTAGCGGAAGCTCAGCGTTCATTACAAGTCTACAACGGAATGGCTGAGGTTCAAGGCGCGCAAGACTCTATTGTTGTGCTTGATGGGGTCGCAGAGCTCGCAAGTAGCAATAACGTCATTGAGGATGCAATCGAAGGGGTTGATTTAACCTTAAAAGGTACCACCCAACCCGGTGAGCGCCCCGCTGAAATCGGCGTCGAGTACGATAGGCAAAGTGTCCGTGCGGACATCGAGCAGTTTGTTGGTGCCTATAACCAATTCTTCCAAGTATCCAAAGATTTGGCCAAGGCCGACCCAACGACGGGCCAAACTGGGCCATTAGCCGGTGATAGTGTAGTCCGAAGCGCAGACTCGCGTTTGAAAAGCGTATTCTCAAGCTCTGTGGAAGGGGCACCCGATGATCTTAAAACACTCACAGAATTCGGTATTACCACCACGCGACAAGGTAACCTAGAAATCAATTACCAGATGCTTGATAAGCAGCTGAATAACAATTTCAATAAGCTAGAAGATTTTTTTGGTGGTAATAATGGCTTTGCGAAAAAGGTCGAAGATGCCATTCATAGTATGACGGGTGTGACGGGTTCAATCCGAACTCGTGAGAAAAGTTTAACAGAGCGAAATTATAGCCTGAACGATGACCAAGTGACGCTAAATCGACGCATGGAAGGGCTGGAAAAACGGACCCATGACAAGTTTGCTGCGATGCAAGATGCGACCGGAAAGATGCAATCACAATTGGCAGGAATGATGAATGCTTTGTCTTAACGTAGGTGCACTTTGGGTGACACGGCAAAACGAGACATTAGACTATTTAACTTGCTGTTAATGATGGGAAAAGGTCTGGGAAGTGACGATATTCAAACAACTACGTGATACGGATCACCAATTGCTATCACATTTGGAAAATCTTGAGTTAAATACTGAAGAAATTCACATCTTGGTCGATACAAGAGAACAGATAATAAAGACGTTGATTGCTGCTTGTGAGCGTAACCCTCGTTTAAAACAGAGTGAGGAGTGGCGGCTAGCGGTTGAACAGACCCAGCACGTCACCACCAAGATGCATTCTAAAACCGAACAACTCGGACTGTCGCTCAGAAAATACCGACATGGTAATAAATCTTTGCAGCAGTACCAAAAATTTATTTGAGAGGACAGTGATGCGTGGTTCATTACAAGCTTACAAGAAAGTATCCGTAGACAGCCAGCTTAGTGCTGCCTCACCGCACAAAGTCATCCAGATGCTGATGGGCGGAGCGATAGAAAGACTGATTCAAGCCAAAGCGGCGATGCAGCAAGGCAATATCCCTGTGAAGGGAGAGCGTATCGGTAAAGCGCTTGATATCATTATTGCATTGCGCAGCTGCCTTTCGATGGACGATGGTGGGGATATCGCGAAGAACCTTGACCAACTTTATGAGTTTATGATCACTCAAATTACGGAAGCCAACCATCATAATAACCCTGAGCCTATCGACGACGTTATCGATATTATTCGCGAAATTAAGTCTGCATGGGACCAAATCCCAGCCGGTTTTCACAATTTAACCGCGGAAGAAGTCGGTATTTAAGCGGAATTAACCTCTTAAACTGAGGGCGATGAAGTTGCCTTATAAGGTTATTGTCAATAGAATAGACGCCATCCGATGCCAGATGGCGTTTTTTTGTTTCCAACTCGCTATTTTATAAAGTCAATTGTATAAAGTGACCAATTGGTAAGTGAGTGGCGCTTATAGAGTGCAATGACAAATATTTGACGTTACTTTGGTGATCATTTTTTATCGAGGCGTTACTCTCACAAGATGCATGGTTTAGCTAAATTACTCGTCATCGCTGACGATGAGAAAATTCGTACCAATCTAAACACCATTTTAGAGTTTGTCGGCGAGCACTGTGTCACGATTCCTTCAAGTGATATCCATCAAGTTGATTGGTCCCAAGCATGGTCAGGTTGCATTGTAGGGGCAGTAAGTCACCCTACCTTTTCTAAAGCCTTATTATCTCAACTCTCGCAGAGTAATCACGTGCCGTTGCTTGTCACGAGCGAGTTCTCTGGAATGGTAGAGCCACTGACGAATTATGTTGGTGAGCTTGAGTTACCTCTGAATTATCCGCAACTGAGTGATGCGCTGCGACATTGCCAAGATTTTCTAGGGCGCAAAGGCGTTCAAGTTCCCTCGAACAGTCGGAAAAACACCTTATTTAGAAGCCTTGTTGGCCAAAGTAAGGGTATCCAAGACGTACGACACCTTATTGAGCAAGTGTCTGGCTCGGAAGCTAGCGTACTTATATTGGGTGAGTCAGGGACGGGAAAAGAGGTTGTTGCCCGCAATATTCATTATCATTCGAGCCGCCGTGGTGGGCCATTTGTACCTATCAACTGTGGGGCGATTCCCCCCGATCTTCTCGAAAGTGAACTGTTCGGTCATGAGAAGGGAGCGTTTACAGGCGCGATTACTTCTCGAAAAGGCCGCTTTGAACTAGCAGAAGGCGGGACATTATTTTTAGACGAAATTGGCGATATGCCAATGTCGATGCAGGTCAAGTTACTGCGAGTTTTGCAAGAGCGAGTCTTTGAGCGTGTTGGCGGGACGGTGGTGTTAAAGGCCAACGTACGTATTGTCGCTGCCACTCACCGCAATCTGGAAAATATGATTCAATGTGGAGATTTTCGTGAGGATCTTTTCTACCGTTTGAACGTGTTTCCAATTGAAATGCCATCATTAAAAGACCGAAAAGAAGACATCCCACTGTTGCTACAAGAACTCCTAACTCGCTTAGAGGCGGAAGGGGGGCAACCTATCTGTTTCACACCGCGTTCGGTGAACTCGTTAATGGAACATGATTGGCCGGGGAATGTACGAGAACTCGCGAATCTAGTGGAAAGAATGGTGATTCTGTACCCGAACAGCTTAGTGGATGTCAATCACTTACCAGTGAAGTATCGCTATAGTGATATCCCAGAATTCCAGCCTGAAATGAATGCCTTTAAAACGGTGGAAGAACAAGAGCGCGATGCTTTAGACAGCATTTTCTCTGATGATTTTAGCCTCAGTGAGCCAGAAATCGACGATTACAACGCCCCTCAAGCGTTACCCGCAGAAGGGGTCAATCTGAAAGAGATGCTGGCAGACTTGGAAGTGAATATGATTAACCAAGCACTAGATGCCCAAGATGGCATTGTTGCTCGCGCCGCGGATATGCTTGGAATGAGACGAACAACGCTTGTAGAGAAAATGAGAAAATACAGTCTAAATCGCTAGCCTGCGTGATGTGAGTCACACTAAATATTGACGCGGCATTTTTTTGACGCACTATGATTGTTATAAAACAAAGACTTAAGCCCGGCATGCCTTTTGCATTACGGGCTTAAGTTGTTTTTACAGAACTGTATATTCTAAGCTGGGAGTGTCGGCGTCATATCTACGATGTCACACGTGCTGCGCTTGGCAAAGAAAAAGGAATGCTTCATCCATGAACTTGTCGTCACATGATGCCGCCGATCTGAACGAGCCGTCGTCTTCACATTTGGATTCTTTGGAATCACAAGTGGAGCGTTATCAGCAAGTTATAGAAGCAATGCCTGCTGGTGTCATTTTATTGGATACCCAGGGTGTGGTGAGGGAAGCGAATCCTGAGGCGCACCGAATTCTTGAATTGCCACTCGTTGGTCAAAAATGGTTTCATTTGATTCAGGTAGTTTTTGACCCTAAAGAAGATGATGGTCATGAGGTGTCATTACGTAATGGACGGAAAGTACGCCTAGCGATTTCCGCCTCTTCGACGGGGCAACTGATACTGATCACCGATTTAACCGAAACGCGTCTGCTTCAGTCAAGAGTCAGTGACTTACAACGTTTGTCTTCGTTAGGGCGGATGGTGGCGTCATTGGCCCACCAGGTGCGCACGCCGTTATCGAGCGCCATGTTATATGCCTCCAACCTAGGGGCGCCTAACCTGAATGACGCTACACGTTCACGGTTTCAAATCAAGCTTGTGGATCGACTCCACGACCTCGAGAAGCAGGTGAATGACATGCTGTTGTTTGCTAAGGGAGGCGACAACAAAGTGGTTCAGCCTTTTTCATTAAAGGACTTGGTTGGTGAGTACCAACCGATGGTTGAGACAACGTTGAAAAGTAATCACATCGATTATTTCATCGAAGTGGAACAAGACCACGTTGAACTGCTGGGTAATGCGAATGCGATCGCATCGGCGTTGAGTAATCTGGTGTTAAATGCGGTGCAGATTAGCGGGAAAGAAGCCCAAGTCGATGTGTTTTTTCGCCCAGTAAACAATGAACTAAAGATTTCAGTACAGGACAATGGTCCTGGCGTTCCTAAAGAATTACAGCAAAGCATAATGGAACCGTTTTTTACCACTCGCTCGCAAGGCACAGGCTTGGGTTTAGCGGTAGTGCAAATGGTGTGTCGCGCCCATAACGGTCGACTCGAATTGATTTCAGAAGTAGGTGAAGGGGCGTGTTTTACGATGTGCCTGCCTCTTGCAGAACAGCCTGCTTCTGACGCAACACAACAAGGACAAGAATGATGGCTCAAAGCAAAGTATTGATTGTAGAGGATGACGAGGGGTTGCGTGAGGCGCTCGTCGATACATTAGCGCTCGCAGGCTACGACTGGGTAGAAGCGGATTGTGCTGAAGATGCCTTGGTGAAATTAAAAACCCAACCTGTCGATATTGTCGTCTCCGACGTACAAATGGCGGGAATGGGCGGTCTAGCGCTACTTAGAAATATTAAGCAGCACTGGCCTAATTTACCGGTTTTGCTTATGACCGCGTATGCCAATATTGAAGACGCTGTTGCTGCGATGAAAGAAGGCGCGATTGATTACATGGCGAAGCCGTTTGCACCTGAAGTACTGTTGAACATGGTGAGCCGTTACGCTCCGGTAAAATCGGACAGCAATGGCGATGCTATTGTCGCCGATCCGAAGAGTATTCAATTACTGGCGCTGGCGGACAAAGTGGCTAAAACGGATGCTAGTGTCATGGTGCTTGGGCCGAGCGGGTCGGGTAAAGAAGTGATGTCGCGTTATATTCATAATCAGTCGCTGCGGTCTAATGGCCCCTTTATTGCCATTAACTGTGCAGCAATACCAGATAATATGTTGGAAGCGACCTTATTTGGTTATGAGAAAGGCGCGTTTACTGGCGCAATACAAGCTTGCCCGGGAAAGTTTGAGCAAGCGCAGGGCGGCACCATTTTACTTGATGAAGTCAGTGAGATGGAGCTTAATCTACAAGCGAAGCTATTACGTGTTCTGCAAGAACGAGAGGTTGAACGTCTAGGGAGCCGAAAAAGCATTGCGTTAGATGTTCGTGTTCTTGCGACAAGTAACCGCGATCTTAAGCAATATGTCCAAGAGGGTAATTTCCGTGAAGATTTGTATTATCGCTTGAACGTCTTCCCAATTTCTTGGCCTGCGCTTCGTGAGCGAACAGGCGACATCGCGCCTTTAGCCACGCATTTAACAGAAAGACACTGCCAGAAGTTAGGTCTTCCAGTGCCAACATTTAGTGAGTCGGCGCTGACTAAACTCATGCAATATCCTTGGCCTGGCAATGTCCGTGAACTCGATAATGTTGTGCAACGAGCGCTAATTCTTTGTGACCACGCGACGATTGCCCCTGAACATATCCTGTTAGAAGGTGTCGATTGGCAGGATGCGGTAGGCTTGCAGCAAGCGGTCGCCAACCCCAATACGGAAAGCGTGACCGAGCAAGTTCCCGCCACACCAGTTGTTGCGCCAATTGCCGACCCGACACACAGTGCTGATAAATTGATGTCTGTAGGAGAAGGGCTAGGCGGTGAGCTGCGAGACCAAGAATTTGCCATTATTCTCGAGACCTTAAAAGAGTGCGAAGGTCGCCGTAAAGAAATGTCAGAGAAACTGGGTATTAGCCCACGTACCTTGCGTTACAAGCTAGCGAAAATGCGTGACGCGGGCATTGAAATTTCTAATTAGAACGCTGTTGACGTCGTGTTTTCACCGTGTTGCTGCTAGTCATTGTGATACATTTCATGGCATAATTTTTGCTGATAACTAATACAGCGCTGACAAATGAAGGACACTGTCAAGAAAGTGACAGTGATTGAGAAAGCATGAGAGTAGATGGATTAAACACTGAGATGCACGCCATGATGCTGGAAGCATCAAGCTCACAAGCGACGCCAACCGCAAAGCAAGTGGGTGCAGACTTTGGTGACATGCTTTCACAAGCAGTAAACAATGTGAATGGACTACAAAAATCGTCGGGTAACTTGCAGATGCGTTTTGATCGAGGCGATGCCGATGTGTCGCTCTCTGATGTCATGATTGCCAGAAACAAATCCAGCGTAGCCTTTGAGGCGACTATCCAAGTGCGAAATAAGCTTGTTGATGCCTACAAACAGCTCATGAATATGCCCGTATAATTTAGGTAGTAGACAGTGGCTCAAGATAATCATTCAACAGATGTAACGGTAATGGATGGCGCGGATTCCAGTATGGTCGCGAGTTCAGAACTCATCGACGGACAAAACCCGGACATCAACGAAAAAAGCAGCTCTAAGTTTGACTTGGCGGTGGGTGACCTCGACCTTTTAAGACAGATCGTCTTAGTCCTCTCAATTTCGATTTGTGTGGCCTTGATTGTGATGTTGTTTTTTTGGGTGAAAGAGCCTGAAATGCGTCCATTAGGGGTATATGAAACGGAAGAACTCATTCCGGTCCTAGACTATCTTGATCAGAAAAAAGTCGAATATAAGCTTGAGGGTAATGCCCTAAGTGTGCCGGTTAGTCAATACAGTAACTTGAAACTTGATATGGTGCGAGCTGGTTTGAATCGCGCTTCCAATACTGGCGACGATATCCTAATGCAAGACATGGGTTTCGGTGTCTCGCAGCGTCTTGAACAAGAGCGCTTGAAGCTGAGTCGAGAGCGGCAACTTGGTAAAGCCATTGAACAAATGAAGCAGATTCGTGGGGCGCGTGTTCTACTAGCCCTGCCGAAGCAAAGTGTCTTCGTCCGTCATAACCAAGAAGCCTCCGCCTCGGTTTTCCTTACGCTGGCTACGGGCTCTGTGCTTAAGCGTCAAGAAGTCGACTCGGTTGTTGATATGGTCGCAAGTGCTGTACCTGGCATGAAGACCACTCGAATCACGGTCACGGATCAGCACGGCCGATTGTTAAGCTCGGGCTCACAAGATGCGACCTCAGCGGCAAGAAGAAAAGAGCAAGAACTTGAGCAAAACCAAGAGCAAGCTCTGCGTGAGAAAATCGACTCGGTATTAATCCCTATTTTAGGTTTGGGTAACTATACCGCGCAGGTGGACATTGAACTCGATTTTAGCGCTGTTGAGCAAACTCGAAAGCAGTTTGACCCCAACACTCCTGCGACGAGAAGTGAGTACACACTTGAAGATTACAATAACGGCAATGCCGTCGCTGGTGTACCCGGCGCATTAAGTAATCAGCCCCCCGCTGACGCCTCCATTCCAACCGACGTCGCTCAAATGAAGGACGGCTCGATGCTTGGACAAGGTTCCGTGCATAAAGAAGCGACTCGTAACTTTGAATTAGATACCACCATCAGTCATGAGCGTAAGCAAAGTGGCGTGGTGAACCGACAGACGGTTGCCGTTGCCATTAAAAACCGTGCACAAGTCAACCCTGATACTGGCGATGTCACCTATGTGCCTCGCTCTGAAAGTGAACTGGCGGCAATCCGACAAATATTGATTGGTTCGGTTGGTTTTAGCGAGAGTCGAGGCGATCTACTCAATGTATTGAGCATGACGTTTGAGACCCCCGTGACGGAACAACTCGCGGATGTACCTTTGTGGGAGCACCCTAACTTCAATGACTGGATTCGTTGGTTTGCGAGCGCAATGGTCATCATTGTTGTTGTGTTGGTCTTAATCCGTCCAGCAATGAAAAAACTTCTTAATCCTGCGGTGCAAGAAAGCGATGATCAGCTTTATGGCCCAGATGGCTTACCACTTGGAGCCGATGGTGAGACAAGTTTGATTGGTGGGGACATCGATAGTAGTGAATTGTTTGAGTTTAGCACCGGGATTGACTTACCTAACTTACACAAAGATGAAGACGTCTTGAAAGCAGTTCGAGCGCTGGTGGCGAATGAGCCGGAGCTTGCTGCGCAAGTTGTGAAAAATTGGATGGTTGAAAACTAATGGCAAATGACTTAATACCCAGTAATGGTGGGCAGGTGGCCGATACCACCGTCGATATCTCTAACATTAGTGGTGAAGAAAAAGCCGCCATCTTACTGCTGAGTTTAAATGAACAAGACGCGGCCAGCATTATTCGTCACCTTGAACCCAAACAGGTTCAGCGTGTGGGCGGCGCAATGGCGCGAGCGAGTGATTTGAGTCAAGACAAGGTCGGTGCGGTGCATCGTGCATTTCTAGAAGATATTCAAAAGTACACCAATATTGGCATGGGTAGTGAAGACTTCATGCGTAATACCTTGGTGGCAGCACTGGGCGAAGACAAGGCCAACAACTTAGTGGACCAAATTTTATTGGGGACCGGCTCAAAAGGCTTGGACTCTTTGAAGTGGATGGACCCTCGTCAGGTCGCCAGCATTATCATTAATGAGCACCCACAGATTCAAACCATTGTCCTGTCGTATCTAGAAGCGGACCAGTCGGCGGAAATTTTATCGCAGTTTCCAGAGCGTGTTCGTCTTGACCTTATGATGCGTATTGCCAACCTAGAAGAAGTACAACCTTCGGCTCTGGCAGAATTGAACGAAATTATGGAGAAACAGTTTGCTGGTCAGGCGGGGGCTCAAGCCGCGAAGATCGGTGGCCTGAAAGCAGCGGCGGAGATCATGAACTACCTAGACAACAGTGTCGAAGGCATACTCATGGATCAAATTCGCGACCAAGACGAAGATATGGCGACCTATATCCAAGACCTGATGTTTGTATTTGAGAACCTTATTGAGGTTGATGACCAAGGTATTCAGAAACTGCTTAGAGACGTCCCGCAAGATGTCTTGCAACGTGCACTCAAGGGTGCCGATGAAGGCCTTAAAGAGAAAATCTTTGGCAATATGTCTAAACGTGCTGCCGATATGATGCGTGAAGATATTGAGGCAATGCCGCCAGTCCGTGTCGCTGATGTAGAGTCGGCGCAAAAAGAGATCCTGACCATTGCGAGAAAAATGGCCGACAGCGGAGAGTTGATGCTTTCTGGTGGTGCGGACGAATTCTTGTAATGCCAATGAAAGGTAACAATCATGGCTGGAGATAGAAAGCGCGGTTTTTTGCGTCCTTCAGAAGATAATACAATGGAATCCGCGCACTCGTGGGGTTTGCCTGATTACACATCGCAAACCAACCAACAAGCCCGCGAAACTGCATTTAACTACGATCCAAGCTGGACACCTAGCGATGAACCCGTATTAGAAGACGCGCCGTTTGAGCTAACTGAAGAACAGATTGAACTCATCAAGCAAGGCGCTTATCAAGAAGGCTTATTTCAAGGACAAGAAGCCGGATTTAAGCAAGGGTTTGAAAAGGGCAAAGAAGAAGGCCTAGCGGCTGGCCATCAAGAAGGGTTAGATCTTGGTAAAGCCGAAGGTGTTGCTGCCGGTGAAGAATACATTAAACAACAGGTCGAAATTTTCATGGGCATGGCTAATCAATTCGCTCAACCGCTTGAACTGATGAACCATCAAGTTGAAAAGCAGCTAGTGGATATGGTACTGACTTTAGTCAAAGAAGTCGTGCACGTTGAGGTGCAGACCAACCCTCAGTTTATTCTCGATACAGTGAAGCAATCCGTTGAGGTTCTGCCTATTGCCGGCCATGCTATTACGCTTAAGCTTCACCCAGCTGATGTCGATATTATTCGCGCCGCGTACGGAGATGCTGAGTTAGATATCCGTAACTGGACACTGGTCGTTGAGCCCGCTCTTAGTCGTGGCGATGTGCAAATTGAAGCGGGCGAATCGAGCGTGAGCTACAAAATGGAAGAGCGCATTCGCAGTGTATTGCAAAGTTTTTGTGGTACCAACCGTCACCAAGGTGCTGATTGATGCAGGGGCTGTCTGACCGCCTGGCACAGTATAAAGTGTCTGGGCATAAATCACGCGCAGTTGCCTCAGGTAAGCTTGTCCGAGTGGTTGGTTTGACGCTAGAAGCAACGGGTTGTAAAGCCCCAATTGGCAGTTTGTGCAAAGTTGAAACCATGGGTGGTGAAATGGAAGCCGAGGTGGTGGGGTTTTCTGGTGAACATCTTTTCTTAATGCCCAGTGAGCAGATTACCGGTATTTTGCCAGGGGCACGAGTGACCCCAATGACGGCTGAAACAGGATTGCCTGTTGGGATGGAGTTACTTGGTCGAGTGATTGACGGTGTAGGTAACCCCCTTGATGGGTTAGGTGATATATACACAGAGAAACGCGCGTCATTCAATGCTCAACCAATTAACCCACTAGCACGTAAACCCATTTCTGAGCCATTGGATGTGGGGTTAAAAGCCATCAATGGTTTGTTGACCGTCGGTAAAGGTCAGCGAATTGGCTTGTTTGCCGGTTCTGGTGTCGGTAAATCGGTAACCTTAGGGATGATGACCCGAGGCACGACCGCACAAGTTGTCGTCGTGGGTTTGATTGGTGAGCGTGGCCGAGAAGTTAAAGAATTTATTGAAGAAATCCTTGGAACGACAGGTCGCCAGCGCTCCGTTGTGGTGGCTGCCCCAGCCGATTCTTCGCCGTTGATGCGATTGAAAGGCTGCCAAACAGCATTGACTATTGCCGAATATTTTCGAGATCAGGGGCTTGATGTCCTGTTACTTATGGATTCATTAACGCGTTTTGCACAAGCACAGCGTGAGATTGCGCTCTCCGTGGGTGAGCCGCCGGCGACGAAAGGTTATCCACCGTCGGTATTTGCTAAGCTTCCAGCCTTAGTGGAAAGAGCGGGCAATGGCGATGACAACCAAGGTTCGATAACCGCATTCTTTACCGTGTTGACGGAAGGGGATGACCTCCAAGACCCTATTGCTGATGCATCACGAGCTATATTAGATGGTCACATTGTATTATCTCGTGAAATGGCGGATGCTGGCCATTACCCTGCCATCGACGTAGAGAAGTCGGTGAGTCGTGTGATGCCACAAATTACAGACGATCAACATGTATTGATGTCTAAAGCGGTGAGACAAGTCTTATCGGTATGTCGAAAGAACCAAGATTTAGTGTCAATCGGTGCGTATAAACCCGGTACCGACCCTGCTATTGATGCGGCATTTACGTTAAAACCTAAGCTCGATCAGTATCTTCAGCAAAGCATGAAAGAAAGTGTTCCGTACGATATGTGTGTGAATATGCTCAAGCAAATATTACAAGGTTAGTTGATCATCGTTTATGGATAATGCGCTCGATTTTCTATTAAGCCAAGCGAAGGATAATGAACAACAAGCAGTGTTGGCGCTGAATAAAGCACGCTCTGAATTGGACGGCTATTATGAGCAGGTTAAACAGATAGAACAATATCGTCTCGACTACTGTAATCAACTTGTGCGACGAGGGAAAGAAGGGCTAACGGCCAGCGAATACGGCCACCTGAACCGTTTTTTGACGCAACTTGATGAAACCCTCACAAAGCAAAAAACGGCCGAGTCACACTTCAAGCAGCAGGTTGAAGACTGCCAAGAGTTTTGGCATAACACGCGTAAGCAGCGTCGTTCATATGAATGGATGTTAGACAAAAAGGCAAAAGAAAAAGCACGCTTAGCGGATAAAAAAGAACAACAAGAGATGGATGAGTTTTCTAATCTATTGTTTGCTCGAAGAAAGACACAACGTTAGATTGTCACAGTTTTTGAAGCCCATAATGACCACGCTACGTGGTTTCATTACTCGCCGTCTTCTGCCCGCCCGATACTCCGGTATAATAATTGCATCGTAACCACCAATAAAGCGTGGTGGCAGTGTGTTGCCTCTCGTCGTGTCATTAATATTATATAGGCCCGAATGGAATGAGTCTGTCTATCTCAAGCAATAATGTGTCGCCAGCGTCTAACCTCAAATCAAGTGGCGACCCTATATCGACAAAAGACATCCCAGCCTCTTCAGAGGAAGCTGGCTTTTTCGATACGTTGAAAAACGCATTGGCGGGTAGTAATTCAGATGAAAAACAAAAGCTTGACGGTTCAGAAATAAAAAATGACCGCTCTGATACGGCGAGTACTTCGGTTGCCGATAACGCACCAATACCTGATGCAGCGCTGGCGGCCAGCGATGATGACGGTGAAATGATTCAATCGGATACTGACGTTGCCCCGAAAAATAACTCAAGTGCCTCCCAAGCAGAAGTAAAACCGTCGAAAGCTTCTGAGCACGAAGTGGAAGATAGTTCAGAGCAAGGCGTCAATAAAATGGCGTTAGTGGCGGGAACAACCAGTGCGGAGATTGATAGTCACGCAAAACAAGGCACTTCAGGGGCTCACGCGACGGAATGGACAGCGCAAAACACACCTTCTCAAGAGCCGTCTTCTGATAAGTCACCGGTTAAAAATACTAACGCTCAACATACCATGGATGAGAGCGCTCAACTGTTGAGCCGATTAGACGAATCAAACAAGGCACTGAAAGCCGCACCAACCAATTCAGTCGATAGCAGTGAACAAGCATTCGTCGCGGCAGGCGTTGCCACAACGGCTTCTAAAGATTCAACCGTTATTGGTGAAGAGCGAGCAATAAACGCTAGCGAAATAGCGGCTTCTAATGACGTTACTCGCTTAGTTGATGGTCAAGCGCTGAATGAAAATGCTGCGCAAGCCGTTGATGATACGGCCCCTGATGTTATCGTGCCAGGCACTGTAACCGCTGTCGATACACCAACGTCGTCCACATCAATTCAAAGCACCGAGGCGGTATCACAAACTGGTAAAGCAGCATTAGCGGCATCGAGTGATGGAACCGTTAAAGCCGATACTAGTTCGCCGCTAAGTCATTCAACGCAAAATCAGCCATCTAAGAGCCAATCTTCTCAGATCGTTTGGTCTCAAGCTGATACCTCCAATGAAGCTAAGCTGGAAGGTAAAGCATCCTTACTGGCGGCTGGCGCTTCCGCTGATAAATCTATGGCGCAATTATCTGCACAAGCACAAGCACAAGCACAAACATCCGGGGCTGCCACTAATATACCGCCATCAACGCTACCTGCATCAGGTTCACATGAAGGTGCCGCTGTGACGGGCACACTTGCTGCGGCGAGTCTGATGGCGAATAAAGATCCTAGTCATGCCGTCAAGGCGTCGGTTGACGCATCTTTGTTAGGGACAAAAGGCATTGCAGGTACCAATCCGAAAGGGTTGAAGCCCACCCAGACGCTAGGTAGTGAGCCATTAAACGGGCTGACACAAGCTTCTGCCGCAGGTGCCGCCCTTGGTACGCAGGCACTTCGAGCGGACCAAGCTCAGGGCACGACAAATGTACAATCGCCACTGGTGTTAACAAAAGAAAACGCGAGTGATCAGGTGTCAGAGCGCATCCAAATGATGATGGCTAAGAATCTGAAACAAATTGATATTCGATTGGATCCTCCAGAGTTGGGACGCATGCAAATCCGCATGACACTGAATAGTGACTCGGCAACGGTACACTTTACCGTACAAAACCAACAAACTCGTGAGATGGTGGATCAGTCGATGCCAAGGCTACGTGAGATGCTCTCTCAACAAGGTATTCAATTGGCAGACACCTCTGTCCAACAACAGAACTCAGGACAACAACAGCGGCATGCCTCTCATGGTCCACAGGATCAGACATCAAGTGGTGTAGGAAGTGCTCAAGGTGATTCTGATACCATGGAAGAAGGTGTCACTATGACTGCAAATATCTCTAAAAAAGAAGACGGTATAAGTTATTATGCCTAATGTGTGGGTTCGGCTCTAAACGCGAAACGACTCGATAAGTGGGCGGCCAGTATGGACGCTGACTTACCCAAAATAAAAGCGAAAAACAAAAAGTAAACATCGATATGCCTGAAGACATTCAAGAACAACCCAATAGCAAAAAAAAGCTACTCATTATCATTATTGCCGCTTTGCTAGTGCTACTCATTGCGTGTGGTGCTGCTTATTGGTTCTTTAGCTCGGAATCTAAAGCGACCCAGACGTCATCGACACAAAATAGTGCTCAAACGGTCGTGGTCGACCCTATTTCATACGTCAATATCGCGCAACCTTTCGTTTTTAATGTGGCAGGAACAAAGCGTGACCGTATGGTGCAAATTAAGGCGCAATTGATGGTTCGTGGGCTCGATAATGAAGAGTTAGCGCGTTATCATTCTCCTTTAATTGAAAGTACATTGTTGTCGACGTTTGCATCGGCTTCAGTGGATCAACTGAGAAGCTCAAACGGGCGTGTCGAATTACGAGATCAAGCGACCGCCGATATTCAAAGCAGCCTCTCTCAAGTGGTTGGAAAGCCAGTGATTGAGCGTGTACTTTTTACCGATTTTGTAATCCAGTAGGTAATGTGTGACTGACTTATTAAGCCAAGACGAGATTGATGCGCTTCTTCACGGTGTCGACGATGTTGATGAGGTAGAGGAAGAGCTGGATCAAGACCCAAACGATGCCGTGCATTTTGATTTTTCCTCTCAAGATCGCATTGTCCGCGGTCGGATGCCGACGCTAGAGCTGATCAATGAACGCTTTGCTAGGCACATGCGTATCAGCTTGTTCAACATGCTTAGGAAAACGGCTGAGGTGTCGATTAACGGCGTCCAAATGATGAAGTTTGGCGAGTATCAAAATACGTTGTACGTACCCACTAGTTTAAATATGGTGCGTTTTCGTCCTTTGAAAGGCACCGCGCTGATCACCATGGAAGCACGCTTAGTATTTATTCTGGTGGAGAATTTCTTTGGCGGTGATGGGCGTTTTCACGCCAAAATTGAAGGGCGTGAGTTTACTCCGACAGAGCGTCGCATTATTCAGCTTCTGATGAAGACCGTTTTTGAGGACTACAAAGAGGCATGGTCGCCGGTCATGGGCGTGGAGTTTGAGTATTTGGACTCTGAGGTGAACCCAAGCATGGCGAACATCGTCAGCCCTACCGAGGTAATTGTCGTCAGCTCTTTCCATATTGAAGTGGACGGTGGCGGTGGTGACTTCCACGTTGTGATGCCGTATTCCATGGTTGAACCGATACGTGAGTTGCTTGATGCCGGTGTTCAATCCGACAAGATGGAAACCGACGTTCGCTGGAGCAGTGCACTGCGTGAGGAAATTATGGATGTGCCCGTTAATTTTCGTGTAAACCTGCTCGAGAAAGACGTGTCACTGCGAGACCTGATGGAGTTGCAAGTCGGCGATATCATTCCAATTGAAATGCCAGAAAACGCCACAATGTTTGTGGAAGATTTACCAACCTATCGTGTAAAAATGGGACGAACTGGTGAAAAAATGGCGGTTCAGGTTTCAGAGAAGATTAGACGCCCAGATGTGGTGAAAACGGATTTGGCTTTCCTAGGTAAGGATATTATGGCCGAGCTCGAACATGTGGACGATGAGAACGAATAAGAGAGTTTAAGAAGATATGGGTATGACAGACGACCAAAAATTAGCGGATGAATGGGCAGCGGCACTTGGGGAAGACCCAATGGCTCCTGACATTGACGTCGATGAGGTGCTTGCCGCACCACTTGATGAACTGCAAGATTCCTCGACACCAATTTCAGACGATGAACGCCGTAAACTCGACACCATTATGGATATCCCAGTGACGATATCCATGGAGGTTGGGCGCTCACAAATTAGTATTCGCAACCTGCTGCAACTTAACCAAGGCTCTGTGGTGGAGCTTGATCGAATTGCCGGTGAATCACTGGATGTGATGGTTAACGGGACCTTAATCGCTCATGGTGAAGTGGTTGTGGTGAATGATAAGTTTGGTATTCGTCTCACCGATGTCATCAGCCAAACAGAGCGCATTAAAAAGTTACGTTAACCATGAAAATACACAATCTATGCTCGCTTTTTATCGTCAGTGCGTTGCTACCTTTGTCGGTGTCGGCATTAGAAAAACCAAATGAGTCTGCGCCTGTGGGCTTAGCTGCAGGGCAATCCCCGTTTGATTTAGCGGCCACCTTAGGCGCGCTGGTGCTTGTCATTGTGGTTATTCTAGGGCTGGCATGGTTACTCAAGCGTATGAAAGTACCGTCAATGATGAACCAGCAAGGTCTCAAAATTGTTCGCCAAATCCCGGTTGGCACAAAAGAGCGTATTGCGATTGTGGAGGCTGGGGAGGAGCAATTTCTAGTGGGGATTACGGCCCAATCGATTCAGCTGATTTCCAAATTAGACACGCCACTCACGCAGGAAGAAAATGCACAACCTGCTTTTGCTGCGCAGCTGTCTAAACTGATGAAAAAGCAGGGCCAGCATGATTAATGTTTTTCGCGTACTGTTCTTTGGCATGTTACTTTTGCTGGCGCCAGTTAGCTTTGCAGAAGAGGCGTTGACGACTCCGGTTCCTAGCTCATCAGCCCTTGATAGTGGCGTGACCGTATCTGCAATGCAAAGCGATCAGGGCGCGGCCGGCAGTTCGACCGCTAGCGGGTTTGCTACTGGTCCGGGTATCCCTGCTTTCACAATGAAAACCAATTCGGATGGCAGTGAAGATTACTCAGTGAATCTTCAGATCCTGGCTTTGATGACCATGTTGGGCTTTTTGCCTGCCATGGTCATTTTGATGACAAGCTTTACTCGAATTGTTGTCGTGATGTCGATTCTTAGGCAAGCGATGGGGCTGCAGCAAACACCGTCTAACCAAGTGATTATTGGTATTGCGATGTTTTTGACATTATTTATCATGTCGCCAGTATTAAGTCAGGTGAATGAACAAGCCATCCAGCCTTATTTGAATGAAGAAATATCGGCAAAGCAAGCGTTTGATCAGGCGCAAGGCCCAATGAAATCCTTCATGCTGAAACAAACTCGAGTGAAAGATCTTGAGACGTTTGTTGAGATGTCAGGCTCTACAGCGGAAAACCCTGAAGATGTGTCACTTGCAGTGCTAATTCCCGCGTTTATTACCTCAGAATTAAAGACCGCATTCCAAATTGGTTTTATGCTGTTCCTACCTTTTTTAATCATCGATTTGGTGGTGGCATCTGTATTAATGGCGATGGGTATGATGATGTTATCACCGATGATCGTCTCTTTACCCTTTAAGCTTATGCTGTTTGTCTTGGTGGATGGTTGGAACTTGATTCTATCGACCTTGGCCGGCAGCTTTGCCTTGTAGCTGGAGTAGCTAATGACTCCTGAACTGTTTGTCGAACTGTTTCGTGATGCGCTGTGGATGGTGCTCATCTTAGTATGTGCCATTATTATTCCTAGCCTTTTAGTAGGCTTGATTGTTGCTGTGTTCCAAGCCGCCACGTCGATCAATGAACAAACATTAAGCTTTTTACCTAGGTTGATTGTTACCCTGTTGGTATTGATGGGTTTTGCTCATTGGGGGACGCAAATGATGATGGAGTTTTTCTTTGAAATCATCGAACGAATCCCTCAGGTTCTTTGGTAACCTAAGCCATGGAATATCCAACCGGTACCGTTATTGAATGGCTCGCAAACTATTTTTGGCCTTACGTGCGGATTTCATCCATGCTGATGGTGATGTCGGTGACAGGGGCCAATTTTGTATCACCGCGCATTCGACTATTCCTCGGATTAGCGTTGACACTTGGCGTCATGCCTTCCCTACCTGCTGTGCCACAAGACATTGAACTGTTTTCTTTTCAAGGCTTTTTGATCGTAGCTGAACAGATGCTTATTGGCATTTCAATGGGTATGGTCACGATATTTATGATTCAGACGTTTGTTATGCTAGGGCAGATCCTTGGCATGCAATCCAGTCTGGGCTTTGCGTCAATGGTAGACCCCGCGAATGGGCAGAGCACGCCTTTGTTAGGTCAGCTATTTATGTTTCTGGCAACGATGTTCTTTTTGGCGACCGATGGTCATCTCAAGATGATCCAGCTGGTCGTAATGAGTTTCAAAACATTGCCAATAGGCAGTGGGTACCTCACCGCAGTGGATTTTCGTGAGATGGCAGGCTGGCTGAGCCTAATGTTTAAGACGGCGCTGAGTATGGCACTGGCCGGTATTATCGCGCTGTTAACGGTCAACTTATCATTTGGTGTTATGACCCGAGCGGCCCCACAATTAAACATTTTTTCGTTGGGTTTTGCTTTTGCGCTGTTGGTCGGGTTGATGATCTGCTGGTATATATTGGCAGGGCTGTATAGCCACTATCAATTGTATTGGATAGATGTTGAAGGCCAGGTTTGCCGCCTGATTCGTTTGACGTGTTAATGGATGAGTAACGGAGACAGGTATGGCTGAATCTGATGGACAAGAACGTACTGAGGACGCCACGCCCCAGCGGTTAAAACAGGCGCGTGAAAAAGGTCAGGTTGCTCGTTCGAAAGAACTTGCCTCAGTCTCTGTACTGATTGTCGGTGCGTTGTCGTTGATGATGTTTGGTGATGGTTTAGCCAAAGCACTGTATAACACCATGGGGCGATTCTTTACCCTTACTCGGGAAGAAATCTTCGATCATACTAAGCTATTTGATGTCATTCTAGGCGCGCTATCTGGTCTCATTTTACCCTTGCTGCTGATCCTAGCCGTGCTGTTTGTTGCTGCACTAGCAGGCGCTGCCGGGGTAGGGGGCATTAGCTTCTCTGCCAAAGCAGCCATGCCGAAAATGTCGAAAATGAACCCGATGAGCGGCCTAAAACGTATGGTCGGTATGCAGAGCTGGGTGGAGTTGATCAAATCTATCTTGAAAGTATCGTTAGTCGCAGGCATGGCATTTTACTTGGTCAGTGCCTCACGTGCCGATTTGTTTCAATTGAGCGTTGAAGTCTTTCCACAAAACATCTTCCATGCCCTCGATATTTTGCTGAATTTTATCTTATTAATCAGTACCACATTGCTGATTGTAGTAGCAATTGATATCCCTTTTCAGATATGGCAGCACGCCGAACAGCTCAAAATGACTAAGCAAGAGGTCAAGGATGAGTTTAAGGATACGGAGGGCAAACCTGAGGTGAAAGGTCGAATTCGTATGCTTCAGCGTGAAGCCGCACAGCGCCGGATGATGGCAGAAGTCCCTGAAGCCGATGTGATTATCACCAACCCCGAACACTTTTCTATTGCGCTTCGATATAAACAAGGGCAAGACAAAGCACCTATCGTAGTTGCCAAAGGGATCGACCATATGGCACTAAAAATTCGAGAGGTTGCTCGTGAGCATAATATATACATCATCCCATCACCGCCTTTAGCTCGTGCTATTTATCACACCTCTGAGTTAGAACAAGAAATTCCTGATAGCTTGTTCGCAGCCGTGGCTCAAATCCTAGCGTATGTATATCAGCTCAAACAGTATCGTAAGAAGGGGGGGCAAAGACCGACGCTACAAAATGATCAAATTACGATTCCCAAAGACATGCGATATTAATCAAACCGATAAAGTAAAGGCGTACTCGATAGAGTACGCCTTTACTTTATTACGAACGGCTTTTTATGGGTGACTTTAACCGCGTTATCGACGTTTACAGTGTTAGTGACATCTACAACGTTATCGACATCTACAGCGTTGTATTTTCAAGTCGCCAGTCTCCTCCTAAGGCTTTGTAGACGCCGATGGTCACTTGTGCGGTTTGTAAGCGTGCCGCAATCGTTCGATCTTCCATCATGCGATGTTGTCGCTGTGCATCAAGTAATGCTAAGTGATTAATTAATCCTGCTTTATATAAGGAACGGGCTTTTGTGACAGCGCGTTCCGATGCGCTCAGAGCTTCTCCTATTCGCAGTTCGTTTTGCTGGCTACGCCCGTACGCAAAGAGCATTGAATCGACCTCGGTAATGGCGGTGTTGACTGAATATTCATAAGCCAACACGGCATTGTTAAATCGAGATTCGTTGAGTTCGACCATGGCTTCGCCGCGTCCACCATCAAAGACACTCCAGCTGACCCCAGCCGATGCAAACCAGCCAAAGGAATCACTGCTAAACAAATCATCAAAGCTACTGGCTGATACGCCTGGCGCACCGGTCAGGAAGAACTTAGGGTAGCGGTTGGCAATACTGGCTGCGACCTCTTCATTAATTGCCGCCATTTCACGTTCTGCGATGCGAATATCGGGTCGGCGTTGCAGTAAATCTGATGGTAATCCTGTCGGTATAATTCCCTCGAGAGTGGGCAATTCACTGTGTTTTGCCAATCTAATATCGACACGAGTGAGAGGCTCACCTAACAAGGTAGCCATGCGTTGTTTGTGTACCTGCTGAGCGATTTCAAGCTGTGGTATTACAGACTCGGTGGCTGCTAGCATGCTCTGAGCTTGGGCAAGGTCCAACTCTGAACCGTAACCAGTTTTCACCAAGCGCTTCACTAGCAACAAGGTTTTCTCTTGGTCTGCAAGGTTACTTTTTACAAGTTCTAAACGCGCTTGTGCTCCACGATACTGCAGATAGTTATGGGTAATATCTGCCGTCATCAAGGTTGTTAAGCCGCTTTGATAGATTTCGGCTTGCTCGACTCGAATCGCTGCTGCGTTTGATTGACGGTCAAGCCGGCCAAAAAGGTCCATTTCCCACCCGATGCTCGCACCGGCAAATACGCCGTCATGTTGGTTATCCAGCAGTGTGGCGGAGTCAAGCGCGGTACCTGTTGGCATAGAATCACCGATAGGGTTAAGCGCGGGACCTAACAAGGAATCACTCTTACTCAACTGATAATTAAAATAGCCTGCGCCAATGTTAACTGTAGGGACTTTGAATGAATCCACAATCGACTTGTAGCTGTTGGCCATTTTTATACGTTCAGCTGCCATCTTGAGTGGGATATTTTGCCGCTGAACATCAGCGACCATGGTATCGAGTACCGGGTCATTGAATTGTGTCCACCAATGTTCATTGACGACATGTTGTTGATTATCGGCATGCAGATATGCCTCGGACAGTGTGACCGTCGGAGCTTGGTAATCAGGACCGACGGTGCACCCAGCGAGTGTTAACGCTAACGCAATAGGAGCAAGGTTAAGCACGTTGGTTAAGCGACGTTGACTTGGCTTTATTCTCATGTGGTTATGCCTTCTGCTCTTTAATAGTCAATGTTGATGATTGCTCTGCGGCGGTGGACGCAGCGCTCTCTTTGTAGGCCAAGCGATAGAGAGCTGGCATCACAAATAAAGACAACACGGTTGCGGCGGCTAAACCGCCAATGATGGTTGCCGCCATCTGGTCAAAGAGCAAGTCACTCAGTAGCGGTATCATGCCTAATGCGGTGGTTAATGCCCCCATTGAAATGGCCATTGTACGATTGATGGTCGCTTCTTTGATGGCATCCGATAAGCTTCGTCCATTGCGTTTTTCAAGCTCAATTTGGTCCATCAAAACGATGCCGTTTTTAATGATCATCCCCATCAAGGTAATTGCCCCGATCAGCGCCATAAAGCCGAACGGTTTATTGAACCCAAGCAGTGCAAAGGTCGCGCCTGTTGCAGCTAAAGGAATCGTGGACAAAATAATGACGGGTTGTTTGAATCCGTTGAACATCGCCACTAGGATAATCACCATAATAAGGAGTGCTTTTGGTAACTGTTTAACGATGTCTGAGACCGCTTTATATTCATCATAATATTCTCCGCCCCATTCCATGTGGTAACCGGGTGGTAGTGCGATTGCTTCGATTTCTTCCTTGATGCTGTTTCTCACCGTTGCAGGTGTACTTGAACGAGCAACACCGGCTTGTGCTGTGATGGTTTTTACTCGGTCGCGTCGCCAAATCATGCTTTCTTCAGTACTTAACTCGAAACCATCGACAACTTGACCTAGAGGAACGCTGTGCAATCCAAGCAGTGATTTAACCGGCAGGGTTTCTAGCGATGCCATGGTGGGTTCAGAGCCGCGAAATTGAATGGGTATCAATTCGTCATTCAGGTTCATCTGTCCCAAAGGCATGCCGTTGGAAGCGCGCTTCATCGCAAACGCAATGTCCGCTCGATTTATGCCAGCGCGGCGCGCTTTGTCCATGTTGATAATGGGTGTCAGCACTTTGCTCTGTTGGCGCCAATCATCTCGGACATATTTCGCATCTGGATGTCTGGCCATGATGACTTGTGCTTGGCGTGATAAATCATGTAAAACGTGCTCATCTGGCCCAGAGAATCGAGCTTCAACGGCATATTTATCTGCGGTAGCCAATTTCAATGCGCGAAAGCGAGGTTGGGCATTAGGGAATTCTTCTGCGACCCATTTGTCGCCACGAGAAACCAAAGCAGAAATGGCATAATAGTCGGTCGTGTTAATCAAAATCTGACCGTAGGACGAATCAAAAGGCTCAGGCTCAACGGTGACGGAGAATCGTGGAACACTGGCGCCAATCGCACTAGAAATACTTTCAACTTCAGGTTGTTTGAGTAACCAAGCTTCGATCTTTTTCATGTCCGCTGATGTTTGTTCAACCTTGGCGCCGTTAGGCAACCAATAGTCAAAAAACACGATCGCGCGATCTGACTGCGGCAGGAAGTTAATGGCGACATAAGGCAACGCAAGCACGGTCACTAGTATCAGTGGAATCAGGGCAGACAAGGCTCGCTTAGGATTATCGACCGTCCAGCAGACCGCTTGTTTGTAGCGAGATTGCTTATCGGCGCTGCTTTTTGTGTTCGGTTTGAGGAACATCCAACACATCAGCGTCGTGAACGTCATGGCGACGAGCCAAGACAGCGTCAATGATGAAGCCATGATGTAGAAGACAGACCCAGCAAATTCAGCCGCATCAGTTTTGGAAAATAACACAGGGCTGGCGCCCATAACCGCGATGATCGTTGCGCCAAAGAGTGGCACGGCGGTTTCTTTGACAGATTCGATAGCGGCGGTTGTGCGCTCAATGCCCTTGTTGAGTTTAGCTGTCATCATGTCGGTAATAACGATGGCATTATCAACCAACATACCGAGTGCGAGGATAAAGGTTCCAAGTGATACTCGATGAAGGTCAATACTGTTGATATTCATGTATACCAGCGTCAGCAAAATAGTGAGCAATAGGCTACCACCGACAATGACTGCGCTTTTGAATCCCATGAAAATCAATAAAACAACAAAAACAATCGCGACACTTTCGGCTAAGTTTTGCACAAAGTTTTCAATCGATTTCTCAACTTCATCAGGTTGATAGGCGATGGGTGAAATTTCAACACCAAGGGGTAATGTTGCGTTAAATTCGTCGATAATCGAATGAATACTATCGCCTAAGGACACCACGTTAATGCCGCTAACGGGGCTGACAGCAAGCGTGACGGAGGGTTCGCCATTAAAGCGGTTTTCAGTCAATGCGGGCGTTTGATACCCCATGGTCACATCCGCAATATCACCCAATCGAATTAGACCGGTGCCGAGTTCATTGAACCCGCCTTGAATCATTAGATTTTTAATGTCGGCAAGGGACTGAAACTCGCTACCATGCTGGATACGAATACGCTCACTTCCAGCGTCGAATTGGCCTGCCTCGAACGTCATGTTACTGGTGTTGAGTTGACTCCAGACTTGCGCCATCGATAAACCATATTGAGCGAGTCGCTCATCAGGAAGGTCAATATAGACGGCTCGTGGTTGAACACCGTGCAGTTCGGCTTTCTTGATGCCTTTAACCGTTTTCAGTCGGCGTTGCAGCTCTTCTGAATACTGGCGTAGTTCTTCGGGCTTGGCGTCGTGGCTATGGACAGCGAAAAGCATGCCGTACACCTCGGAAAACTCGTCTTGGACAATACTGATTTGTGCCGTCGTAGGCAGTTGCAATTTGACGTCTTGCACTTTGCGACGTAATAAATCCCATTGTTGAGGAAGGCGAGAAGAGTTGAGGCTTTCTTTTAGGTCAACAAACACCATAGAAACACCGGGTTGAGAAAGTGAGCGAAGTCTATTCAACTCGCCCATTTCTTGTAGTTTGGTTTCGATGGTGTCGGTGACTTGGTATTCAACTTGTTCTGCTGATGCGCCTGGATAGAGCGTAACAACCACTGCTGTTTTGATGGTAAAGCTTGGGTCCTCAAGTTTACCAAGGTCAAAATAAGAGTAGATCCCAGCAATAATGCTTAGGGCGGTGAAAAATAGCAAAAACGTTCGTTGACGAATTGCGAATTCAGCAAGCTTCATGGTCAGTATTCCTTACTGCTTGCGCATGATTAATTGATCCGCGATATCGCCATCATGTAGATAGCTTGAGCCGCTGACCACAACAAAATCATCACGATAAATCGGCCCGGTAATACAAGCCTGATAGGCATCGAGTGAACGCAGTTCGACGGGGGTAGTGACCACGGTTTTGTTACGTACTACATTGATATGTAGTGTTTCTTTTTCGCCCACGATAGCCGAATAAGGCACGCAGTGCGCTTCATCAATATTGGTGAGCGTTGAGGTGACAGACACAGATTTACCGGGGAACAACTTTTTGTGGTTGTTGTTCTCATTGCTAGCGTCATCGATAGCGTAAGTCACGGTGTAGGTTTGCTTGATCAAATGTGGCAGCGGAGCGATTTCTGTAATGCGCGCGTTGACTGGTTCAGATGAATGATGCCAAGAAACGGTGCCCTGTTCACCAAGCTCAAAGCGTTGAATCATGTTTTCAGGGACATCGATTTCAACTTCTAATTGGTCGGTATTGTGAAGGGTAACGACAGCGACACCGGGCAAGGCTTGTTCATGCTGCTCGAAGTTTACTTTGCCAATGACACCATCAAATGGAGCCGTTAGCTGAGTATAATGCAGGACGTCTTTGGCGCGTTGGATGTTTTTTTCAACGACTTTAATCGCCGAAAGACTGCGTTCATATCCGCTGGTGGCACGGTCAAGATTGACGCTGGCAATGGCGTTATCCTCAGTCGCTTGTTTGACACGGCGTAATTCTGCCTTTGCGAGTTTATGTGCGGATTTGGCTTCAAGCATTTTAGCTTGCAGCTCTTCTAACGCGACCTGATAATCATGGGGATCGAGCTGCGCAATTGGGTCGCCCTGTGCCACTAATTGGCCGGTACGAACATGGATAGTAGAAATCGTACCTGGCACTCGAAAGGTGAGATTGGCTTTTTCTTGCGAACGAACGACCCCGTTAAAATGCTTAGCTGAATGCTCGAGAGAGTCTTTTAGTTGCACGACTTGGAGGGTTTTCTTGTGTGTCGGTGCATTGGCTGCGACTTGGGGGTGATGACAACCTGTGAGTACTAGCGTTGACACCATACTGAGTGTTATTAGGTTCATTCTGTTCATGATTATATAGCTCCATTATTATGGCGCTATCATAATCGTGAACCGTGGGGAGATAATCCGGTCTTATTGAGACTTACTGTCACACAATTCGTGACAATAAGTTTAATTTAGGGATTTCTTCAGAAAGATGTTCAATAAGTAAGCGGCTTGCTTGATTCAGTGTTTTTGGCTGTGGATAAAGTAGCCACCCATCTGCTTCTAGCGTGGTTTCATGGGGCAGCAAAGATACGAGCCGTCCAGCTTTTAATTCATCCTGAATCATCATCGTAGGAAGAAAGCTAATGCCACGTCCTTGCTGTGTGGCACCTTTAATAAACCCTACACTATCGGAGATGAGTCGGGCATTAACAGAAAAATGGCCGGTACTAAAATGCCATTTATCGTCTACATCACCACTAGGCCAGCGAAAACAGATACACTTGTGTTCATAAAGAGATTGTATCGAAATTGGAACGCCAAACGTTTCTAGGTAGCCAGGCGATGCCACCAAAGTTCGCCCAAAACTGATCACTTTTCTCGCGACGATATCGGAATCGATTAAACGGCCGCCATGCAGTGCGATATCGAGACCTTGCCGGAACATTTCATTGAATCCGTTGTTGATGCTGCGGATATCTAACTCGACATTTGGGTAATTGTCTTGGAAGTCAAATAGGATTGGCTGCAATAATTCATATGTCTCAGGTAGGATACCTAGCTTAATTCTGCCTGAAATAACTTGAGCTGATGTCGTGATTGATTGCTGGGCACGATCAAATAATTCGATTGCACTGGTGATTTCTTCATAAAATGTATTGCCGCTATGGGTGAGCGATAAGCTTCGTGTTGTGCGATGAAATAACTGCGTGCCAATCTCTCGTTCAAGCTCATTGATACGACGACTCACGTTTGCTCTAGGTAGGTCGAGCGCATTTGCCGCTCCAGTAAAGCTGCCAAGTTCAACAACCTTGATAAATAATTTTAAGTCGGCAATTTTCATCTGAGTTCCCATATGAAATGGTTTTAGACCCTGTTGGCCCTGTAATATTTTGTGCGAATAGTACCTGAGGTTTCGACATTAATCATTGATAAGACGGCATAAGTGGCGCGTCAAAATAATGACGGGTGTTGGGTATGAATTTTGCATATATCGCTGAAGTATTTTAATTCTGGTGCGAATATGCACCATCCGCAGTGATGTAGTCGATGAAATTAACGTTACCGTTCGCCGATAAGATGCCGGCTTTACCAAGTCGAGCTTTGCCTGCTATTGGCGCTCCAATTATGGTCCTTGCTGCGTTGGCGATGATCATACTGCCAATACCGGCGTTTCTTCTCGATCTGTTTTTTACCTTTAACATCGCCTTAGCGATGGTGGTTTTACTGGTATCGGTCTACACCCGTCGCCCTCTCGATTTTGCTGCTTTCCCAACGGTACTATTAATCGCAACACTATTGCGTTTGGCATTGAATGTTGCCTCGACTCGTATCGTCTTACTCTATGGTCATGAAGGAAGTGGCGCTGCGGGTAATGTTATCGAGGCGTTTGGTAATGTGGTCATCGGGGGTAACTATGCGGTTGGCCTGATTGTCTTTATGATTCTAATGATCATCAACTTTATGGTGGTCACAAAAGGTGCCGGTCGTATCTCAGAAGTGAGTGCCCGCTTTACCTTGGATGCCTTGCCTGGTAAGCAAATGGCCATTGATGCGGACTTAAATGCTGGGCTGATTGACCAGGATCAAGCGCGAACCCGTCGATTTGAAGTGACCAAAGAAGCCGACTTTTATGGCTCGATGGATGGTGCGTCAAAGTTTGTGAAAGGCGATGCAATCGCGGGTATCTTGATCCTTTTCCTTAATATCGTCGGCGGTCTTGGCATCGGTATGATGCAGCATTCATTAGGATTTGGCGAAGCCCTGCAGATTTATACGCTACTGACGATTGGTGATGGCTTGGTTGCCCAAATTCCCTCGCTCTTATTGTCTATTGCCGCTGCTATTATGGTGACGCGTCAAAATACTGACGAGGATATGGGGCAACAGGTTGTCTTTCAGCTATTTGATAATCCAAAGGCGTTGATGATCACCTCCGGTATCATGTTTATAATGGGTATTGTCCCTGGCATGCCGCATTTCGCATTTTTGTTACTCGCTGCATTGGCCGGTGGCGGGGCGTATTGGATGACAAAGAAACACAAAAAAGCAGAAGAACAAAAAAACCTTCCCGCGGAACTTCAAGCTGGCGATTCACCAAGCAAGCCTAAAGAATTGTCTTGGGATGACGTTCATCCTGTTGATGTTATAGGTTTAGAAGTCGGTTATCGATTGATTCCTTTGGTCGATAGAGACCAAGGCGGAGAATTGTTAGAGCGTGTTAAAGGGGTACGTAAAAAGCTATCACAAGATTTTGGCTTTCTTATTCCAGCGGTTCACATTCGAGATAATCTGGAGCTCACACCAAACTCTTACCGCATCACGCTGATGGGCGTTGCGGTGGGTGAAGCGGAAATTCGACCCGATCAAGAGCTGGCGATTAACCCTGGGCAAGTCTATGGCCTCATTGATGGCGAGTCGACGATTGATCCCGCATTTGGCCTTGAAGCAGTATGGATTCAAGAAGTACAAAAAGAACATGCGCAGGCATTAGGTTATACGGTAGTGGACTCTTCAACGGTACTTGCCACCCATCTTAGCCAACTGCTCACCAACAATGCTGCACAGCTGTTAGGGCATGAAGAAGTCCAGAACCTACTCGAATTGCTTGGCCGAAGCGCACCAAAACTGGTTGAAGACTTTGTTCCTGAACAATTGCCATTAGGTACCATGGTCAAGGTGTTACAAAACTTATTGAACGAAGCCATTCCTATTCGAGATATTCGAACCATCGTTCAGACATTGGCTGAATATTCTTCAAAGAGTCAAGAACCTGACGTTTTAACGGCTGCTGTACGAATTGCACTTAAACGACTAATTGTTCAAGAAATCAATGGAATAGAACCTGAATTGCCCGTTATTACACTTATTCCTGAACTGGAACAAATATTGCATCAAACTATGCAAGCGGCAGGTGGAGAATCTGCAGGCATTGAACCTGGTTTAGCCGAGCGTTTGCAAGCGTCATTGACGCAGGCCACGCAAGAGCAAGAACTGAAAGGTGAAGCGGCCGTCTTACTGACTTCGGGTGTACTTCGCTCGACGTTAGCCAAATTTGTAAAGAACACCATTCCAAATTTGAGAGTGTTGTCTTACCAAGAAATACCTGATGAAAAACAAATACGTATCGTACAGGCCGTCGGTAATTAAGAATGAACAAGTTGTTCTTGTTAACCATAAAACTGACACATTAAGACCTATGAATGCCGGTATTGAAAATGGATGTGACCGTTGAAAATTAAACGATTTTTTGCCAGAGATATGAGACAAGCACTGCAGCAAGTGAAAGAAGAACTTGGTGCTGAGGCGGTTATTATGTCGAATAAGAAAGTGGCGGGTGGTGTTGAAATCGTTGCCGCGGTCGATGGTGATGGTAACCAGTCAGCCCCTCGTCAAATGAGCAGGCAGGCATTGTCCCCACCCACTCAATCAAACCCATCGGACTATGCTGGCGAGCGTGAGCTAAAAGACGACCACGTTAGCCTGAACCCGAGAAGCGCAACGAATGCACCGTCGGTGACCGATCGTTTTGCTAATATGCTGAAAAACTATCGCGGTGGTCCTGCTTCCAGCGAACCAACACCACCAGTCAAGCCAACAGATTCACTGTCTGCGCTGCTAGAGCGTCAATCTGAGCGCACTGCGTCAATGAATAACGCCTATCAAAGTAGCGATCAATATCAATATGCTCAGGGAAATCGTGGGTATTCATCGAATACGCCCGAACGTGGCATGCGTGACAATCATACACAAGGTAATGGCGCTCGTGATAATGGTTTACGCGATAGTGGTCTGCGAGACAGTGGCTTACGTGATAGCAATAGCTTACGTGATAACAGTAGCCTGCGTGATAACAATAACCTGCGCGATAACCAGAGCCCGTATGCTGCTCAGCAACGGTCATTTGAAGAAAGGGCTGAACCTAGAAATGCATTAGGTCGCAATGGCATAAATCAGGGATCCCCCGCGAGTCATATGCCCAATAGTCATTCTCCTTCCAATAAGCGAGATGGCAAAATTGGCGAAGAGCTTGAATCGATGAAGGAAGACATGTCATCCATTCGTCGTCTACTTGAGCATCAAGTCTCCGGATTGATGTGGCAAGAAGTTGAACGCAGAGAACCCCTTCGTGCCATGCTGATCAAACGACTCGAGCGCATGGGGCTGTCACCTGAATTAGCGGACCAACTGGCTTGTTATATCCCTGAAGATACGCCGCCTCAAAAGGCATGGAAGGCGCTATTGGCGTTAGTTTCGGATCAAATTGTCGTGAGTAAGCAAGACATCCTTCGCCAAGGGGGCATTGTCGCTTTGCTTGGCCCTACTGGTGTTGGCAAAACGACCACCGTTGCGAAACTAGCGGCAAGAGCCGCCATGGAATATGGTTCAGACAATGTCGCGCTAGTTACTACGGATACTTATCGAATTGGTGCCCATGAGCAGTTGTCGATTTATGGCAGAATTATGGGATGTCCGGTAAGAGTGGCTAAAGATTCTGAAGAACTGGCCGATGTATTATATCAGTTACGAAATCGACGTCTGGTTTTGATTGACACCGCCGGTATGGGACAAAGAGATGTCCGCTTGTCTGAACAGCTTGATACCTTGATGCAAGAAAGCGGTGAGAATATTAATAGTTACTTGGTGTTACCTGCTACCGCGCAACGCCAGGTGTTACAAGAAACACTGGATCATTTTCGACGCATCCCGCTTTCTGGCTGCATCATGACCAAACTCGATGAATCACTGAGTTTGGGAGAGTTTATCAGTGTTGTAGTGCAAAATGCGCTGCCAGTGACTTACATCGCAAACGGGCAACGAGTCCCGGAAGATATTGTAATCGCTCAGCCAAAATACATGGTCGCTAAAGCGAACGAATTACTTGAGAAGTCGACAGAGAACGAACCCCACTTTTGGAACAGCGACATGGAGGGGGTTTAGGTGCAATCGAATATGACAAATAACATGATATATGACCAAGCAAGTGGCCTGAGGCGTTTGGCTCAACCGACACATACGAAAGTGATTTCGGTTACTGGTGGTAAAGGTGGCGTTGGCAAATCCAATGTCACACTAGGAATGGCTATCTGTATGGCTCGCCAAGGCAAAAAAGTCATGGTTTTAGATGCTGATTTAGGTCTAGCGAATGTCGATGTAATGCTAGGGATTCGCTCTAAGAAAAACCTCGGTCATGTATTGGCAGGAGAGTGTGAGCTTAAAGACGCCATTGTTGAGGGTCCACACGGTATTCGCATTATACCAGCAACGTCGGGCACACAAAGCATGACGGAGCTTAGCCATGCACAACATATCGGTCTTATCAGAGCGTTTGGTAGCTTAGAAGACGATATGGATATTCTGCTGATCGATACTGCAGCAGGAATATCGGACATGGTCGTGAGTTTCTCTCGTGCTGCTCAAGATGTAGTCGTTGTGGTTTGTGATGAACCTACATCAATTACGGATGCCTATGCGTTGATTAAACTCCTCAGCCGTGAGCATCAAGTACAACGCTTCAAAGTTGTGGCGAATATGGTTCGCAGTTACCGTGAAGGCAGAGAATTATTCGCAAAATTGACATTAGTCACAGAGAGATTCCTCAATGTGAGTCTTGAACTTGTCGCATGCATCCCATTAGATGATAAAGTGCGACAAGCAGTGAAAAGACAAAAAATTGTTGTCGATGCGTTTCCACGTTCTCCTGCTGCATTAGCATTGAACTCTTTAGCGAGTAAAGCGCTCACTTGGCCTATACCCAAGGTTCCAAGTGGACACTTGGAATTTTTTGTGGAGCGTTTGCTAAATAGACCTGCCGTAGAGGAACCATTTAGTGAATAAAGCTTTGACCTATGACCAGCACGCCAATTTAAGCGGTCAACAAGCTTTCTTAGAGAAATACTCAGTATTAGTGAAGCGGATTGCGCACCACTTAATTGGGCGACTACCACCAAATGTACTGGTGGAAGATTTAATTCAAGCAGGCATGATCGGCTTGATTGAAGCGCAAAAAAACTACGACGGTAGTAAAGGCGCGAGTTTTGAAACGTATGCGGGTATTCGTATACGTGGTTCTATGCTGGATGATATTCGTCGTGGCGATTGGGTGCCAAGGTCGGTACATAAAAATAGTCGTGATATATCTCAAGCAACCTCTCTTCTTGAAGTCGAACTTAACCGGGAGCCTACCGATAGTGAGGTTGCGCAGCATTTAGGGATGAGTTTGACACAGTATCACCGAGCGTTAACAGATATTAGCTGTTCTCGTCTGGTTGGTATTGAAGATTTAGGCGTTTCAGAGGACTCGGTCTCTATTGCTACTGATGATGAAGACAACTCGCCATTTCAGGGTGTCGCGGATGAAGCTTTTCGCGAAGCGTTAATTGAATCAATTAAAACGCTCCCCGAGCGTGAAGCGTTAACGTTATCCTTGTATTATGACGAAGAGTTAAATTTGAAGGAGATAGGAGAGGTATTGGGCGTCAGCGAATCGCGCGTTAGCCAAATACTTAGTCAAACGATGCAGCGTCTTCGTACCAAGCTCAACGCTTGGACTGATAATAATTAATAATCACTGATCTTTCTGTCAGTGGAGGCAATTTTGAATAAAAACATGAAAATCCTTATTGTTGACGACTTTTCAACAATGCGACGTATTGTCAAAAACCTTCTACGCGACTTGGGCTTTAGCAACACACTTGAAGCTGATGATGGTTTAACGGCGTTACCTATGCTCAAAAAAGGCGATTTTGATTTTGTTGTGACTGACTGGAATATGCCAGGCATGCAAGGCATTGATCTTCTTCGCCATATCCGAGCGGATGACGAGTTAAAGCATTTACCCGTTTTAATGATTACAGCTGAAGCAAAACGCGAGCAAATTATTGAAGCGGCACAAGCCGGTGTGAATGGTTATATTGTTAAACCATTTACCGCAGCAACCTTAAAAGAAAAACTAGATAAAATTTTTGAGCGCTTATAACGCGCTCCTATAGCAAAGCGGCTATTTCAGAATGATTTCATTGGAACAAGCGAAGCAACTTGTTGAACTGCTTGAAGAAGGCAAACAACAAGAGGCGAATGAGCTAATCATAATGGTTCAAGGCGGCAGTGAAAGTAAGGTGCTTCAAGAAGTAGGAGCATTGACACGAGATCTGCACGACGCACTGAGTGAATTTAGCATTGATACTCGTCTCAACGAGATTGCCAATGACGAAATTCCTGAAGCGCGAGACCGTCTTGAATACGTTATTAACAAGACCGAGGTTTCGGCCAATACAACCATGGATGCGGTTGAACATTGTTTGCCGATGGCTGACAACCTCCATGAGTGCTTGCTACAAGTTCGTCCACAATGGAATGAACTGATGCATGGACGTGTCGAGCTACAAACATTTAAAGATTTGTGTCATCGAATTGATAATCTACTGACTCAGGTTGAGGGCAACAGCACTGAACTTCGAACTCAGTTGACCAACATATTGATGGCTCAGGACTTTCAGGATCTTACTGGACAAATCATACGCCGCGTTATCACGTTAGTGAGTGAAGTGGAAACAAGGCTTGTGGAAATTTTGAAAGTGTTCAGTGACGAACAACAATCAATAACAACAAAACCAAAGCAGGCACCAGTTGGCGTTGAAGGACCGATTATCAATCCTCATGAACGCATTGATGCCGTTTCCTCGCAAGACGAAGTTGATGATTTGCTTTCGAGTCTTGGGTTTTAGAGGTGGATTATGAGCTACGAATTAGATGAAGAGATTCTTCAGGACTTTCTAGTAGAAGCGGGTGAAATTCTCGAATTGTTGTCTGAACAACTCGTGGAGCTAGAAAACAACCCTGAAGATAAAGATCTGCTGAATGCGATATTTAGAGGGTTTCACACGGTTAAAGGTGGTGCTGGATTCCTGGCGCTGACCGAACTCGTTGATACGTGCCATGGCGCGGAGAACGTGTTTGATATTCTTCGTAATGGTCAAAGAAGCGTTAACGCAAGCTTGATGGATACGATGCTAAGGGCATTGGACACGATTAACCACCAGTTCCAAGCCGTGCAGAATTCAGAAACAATGTCATCTGCCGATCCTGATTTATTGGAAGAGCTGCATCGCCTTAGCTCACCGGCGACCAGTAATGAAGACGTACCTGACCCTATTGCGCCCCAAATCGCCCCCATTGCTCCCATAATTGAGCCTGTAGCGGCAATTGAACCAAGCTCAGTCGACGTGCAAAGTGGTTCAATTGACGACATTACTCAAGACGAATTTGAACGTCTTCTTGACGAGCTTCACGGTAAAGGTGCAGCGCCTAATCAGAAAAAAAATGCGGTGACGCCACCCCCATCACCAGCGATTGCTGCTGTGGATCGAGCGCCTGTCGCGGCTAATGCTAGCTCGTCGGATATTACGGATGATGAGTTTGAAAAGCTTCTGGATGAGTTGCATGGTATAGGAAAAGGCCCTTCCTTAGGGGATGCTACGCCACCACCTCCAGCCGCTGTATCGACACCACCGCCTTCTCCATCCTCGCCACCTAATGGTGGAGATTTGATGACTGATGAAGAGTTTGAAAAACTGTTGGATGAACTTCATGGTGTAGGTAATGGTCCTTCGCCAGAAGAATTGGAAGCGGCAACCCAACCGGTTTCAGTATTGAAGGGGTCGACATCGTCTGTTCCTACTCAGGTATCCGAAGCGACGGTGTCGCCGAGACCAACCGTTGCAGTAGAGACCGAAAAAGCTCAGCCCGTCGCTTCTGTGCCTGTGTTACAAGAGAAAAAACTGCCAACAAACAGCGAAACAAAAGCGACACCAGTAAAGAAACCGCAAGCTGAAGCAAGCGTGCGTGTTGACACGTCAACCCTTGATACCATTATGAACATGGTGGGTGAGTTGGTATTGGTTCGCAATCGACTGGTTAGCCTTGGGCTAAACAGTAACGATGAGGAAATGTCGAAAGCCGTTTCTAATTTAGACGTCGTGACCGCCGATTTACAAGGTGCGGTGATGAAAACGCGTATGCAACCTATTAAAAAGGTATTTGGACGTTTTCCTCGCGTCATCCGCGATTTGGCACGCAGCCTGAACAAAGACATTGTTCTTGTGATGCAAGGCGAAGAGACAGACCTCGATAAAAACTTGGTTGAGGCGTTAGCGGATCCTCTGATTCACTTGGTTCGTAACTCGGTCGACCACGGCATTGAAATGCCGGATGTACGCGAACAATCCGGTAAATCTAGAACCGGTACCGTCACACTTTCGGCATCACAAGAAGGTGATCATATCGAGCTCGCTATCGTTGATGATGGCGGAGGTATGGACCCAGATAAACTGCGTGCTATTGCGGTGAAACGCGGCATGATGGATGAAGATGCGGCTTCTCGTCTGACCGACAAAGAGTGCTTCAATCTGATTTTCATGCCTGGCTTTTCGAGCAAAGAAAAGATCTCGGATATCTCTGGACGCGGTGTAGGTATGGACGTGGTGAAAACGGCCATCAATACACTTAATGGTTCGATTGATATTGATTCAGAGCTTGGAACGGGTACCAAGATCACGATTAAGGTGCCGCTCACACTGGCAATCTTACCCACGTTAATGGTCGGAGTGGGAGGACATCCTTTTGCTTTACCTCTGGCGAGCGTAAATGAAATATTCCACCTTGATCTTAGCCAAACGAATGTTGTTGATGGTCAATTAACGATCATCGTTCGTGACAAGTCGATCCCACTATTTTATTTGCGAAACTGGCTTGCTTCTCATGCCGATCAAGTTGAGTTGCGTAAGGGACATGGTCATGTCGTGATTGTTCAGATTGGCAGTCAACGGGTTGGCTTTGTCGTCGATACACTCATCGGCCAAGAAGAGGTTGTGATTAAGCCTCTCGATAAATTATTGCAGGGCACGCCTGGCATGGCGGGGGCAACGATTACCAGTGATGGCCATATTGCGCTTATTTTGGATGTACCTGATTTGCTTAAGCAGTACGCTGCCGCGTCGCGTATCTGATAAGGAAATCTATGTCGATCAAAGTGTTAGTAGTAGACGATTCGAGTTTCTTTCGTCGTAGAGTTAGTGACATCATTAACGCCGCTCCTCGGTTAGAAGTCATTGATGTGGCGGTCAATGGAAAGGAGGCGCTTGAAAAAGCGCTTTCTCTAAAACCTGACGTTATCACCATGGACATTGAGATGCCTGTGATGGATGGGATTACCGCTGTGCGTGAGATAATGGCAAAGCAACCTACGCCGATTCTCATGTTTTCATCGCTGACCCATGACGGCGCTAAAGCGACGTTAGACGCACTTGAGGCCGGAGCGCTGGATTTCTTACCTAAGAAGTTTGAAGACATCGCTCGCAACAAAGACGAAGCAGTCACCTTGTTACAGCAACGTGTCCAGCACATTGCAAGTCGGCGAGCAATGCTTCGCCGCATGCCGATGGCAGGTCGTACTCCAAGAATTGAGCCTGCCTCAACTCGCCCTGCGGCGTTGAAAGCGTCAGACAGTACCATATCCAAATCCATCGTCACGCCAGCGGCGCCTGTCCAAGCTCGTTTTCGTGCCTCGGGAAAACAGTATCAATTGACAGCGATCGGCACTTCAACAGGTGGGCCAGTTGCGTTACAAAAAATACTGACGCAGTTTCCGAGAAATTACCCACATCCTATTTTGCTTATTCAACATATGCCCGCGACGTTTACTGCCGCCTTTGCAGCTCGCTTAAATTCGCTATGCCAAATTACCGTTAAGGAAGCCGCTGATGGGGACGTACTTAAGCCCGGTGTGGCTTACCTTGCACCCGGTGGCATGCAAATGATGCTAGAAGGACGCCCATCTAACGCCAAAATCAGAATTATTGATGGCGGTGAGCGAATGAATTACAAACCTTGTGTCGATGTGACATTCGGGTCTGCGGCAAAAATATACCAAGACAAAGTGTTGTCGGTTGTATTAACCGGTATGGGTGCAGATGGCCGAGAAGGTGCTCGTATGTTGAAAGCGGCCGGTTCGACCATCTGGGCACAAGATGAAGAAAGCTGCGTGGTATATGGAATGCCGCAAGCCGTTGCAAAAGCGGGGATCTCGACAGAAGACCTACCATTAGAACGCGTCGCGGAACGTATTCTTGTTGAATTAAAGAGGTAGCAACATGATTGTATGGAGTGTTGCGAATCAAAAAGGTGGCGTCGGAAAAACCACAAGCACGGTAACCTTAGCAGGGCTTCTAGCTCAGAAAGGTCACCGCGTGTTATTAATTGATACCGACCCTCATGCCTCCCTGACGACTTACCTCGGCATGGATTCAGACACCTTACCTCAGAGTTTATTTGACTTGTTTCAGTTAAAGGAATTTACCGAACCTAAAGTCAAAGCGCTGATTCATGCCACAGAGATAGACAATATTGATGTGATTCCAGCCCATATGTCTTTGGCGACCCTAGACCGTGTCATGGGTAATCGCAGTGGTATGGGGCTTATTCTTAAGCGAGCGTTACTCACGCTGCGTGACCACTACGATTATGTGCTCATAGACTGTCCACCTATCCTTGGCGTCATGATGGTGAACGCTCTGGCCGCCAGCGATCGTATCCTGATTCCAGTTCAAACTGAATTTCTGGCCATGAAAGGGCTGGAAAGAATGGTTCGAACATTGGCCATCATGCAAAAGTCTCGTCAACGACCATTTAAAGTGACGATTGTACCCACGATGTATGACAAACGAACTCGTGCATCGCTGCAAACGCTCACACAATTGAAGCAGGATTATCCGGATCAAGTTTGGAGCTCAGCGGTGCCGATTGACACCAAGTTCCGAGATGCGAGCCTCAAGCACTTACCAGCATCACACTTTGCTTCTGGTAGTCGAGGGGTGTTTGCCTACAAGCAACTGCTTATTTATTTAGAGAGGCTGGCAATTGATGGCAATGGATGAGACGCCTCTATCAAGCGAACAGGCGCTTGATGACTACTTCAACTCATTACTTGGTATCGGTGACTTCTCAGAAGACATTGACGGCCTTCCTCCATCGACGGTGCTATCCGATGCGCAATCCAAAGAAGACGATGTTGTTGATATAGCGGTAGATGTGGAAGTAGATATAGATACCGCTGTCGATGTTTTGTCTCAGCAAGATGCTCAGTGTACGGTCACTGAAAATGTTGACGCTGGTAGTCAAGTTGACGGCGAACTCCACTCGCCAAGCAAGGTTGCAGCAAGCGAGGATGCAAACTCCGCGGCTTGCCTACCGGAGCCAAGAGAATGGTTATCACCTGTTCAATCGCCGATGACGCAATCTGCTATTTATCCATCAACGAGTGCACCGATTGACTATGATGAACCGCCGAATTTACAACAGTTAGAAAAGTTATTTGATGGCATGCGCGGTGACATTGATGCCGTGACTTTGTCTCAGTCAGAAGCGGATAGTAACGAGTCGTTAGAGACTGAGATTCAGGGTTGGGAGATCCCGACAGAAGAAGTGGTTGCGAACGAATCCAACCCTCAAGCTGATGGGTTAACTGCCGATACTAGTAAAAGCGTGGATGTAAATCTAAACATCGACCGTCATGATTCTGTTGATGTAAAGCCTGCAATTGCCGAGACAGCGCCTGAAGTAGGCACTGACACAAGCCGAGAAAACGAGTCAGCAGACGCGCATATCGGGGCCGCGTCGACCGGAGACGTTGGTGGTGGCCACCTTGATAGTTGGCAAAGCACCGAGCGCAGTGAAAGTTTTCAAGTATTGTATTTTTCGGTTAATGACGTGACATTTGCAGTTCCGCTTGATGAGTTGGGCGGGATTCATCAAATGGGAGAGCTTAGTCATTTGATCGGACGACCTGGATGGTATCTTGGTTTGCAGTCGAGTCGAGATAGCCAGTTCGATGTTGTCGATACGGCACGCTGGGTGATGCCTCAGGTGCTGAACGATGATGATTATAAATTGGATTATGAATACATTGTGATGCTTGGAGAAAGTAATTGGGGCCTTGCCGCAACGAAATTGAAAGGCACGGAACAACTGCAACCAGAAGCCGTTCGTTGGCGTGAGCAATCAGGTAAACGTCCATGGCTTGCCGGCATGGTGAAAGAAAAAATGTGTGCACTAGTGCATGTGTCAGAACTAATTGAAATGCTTAATGCTGGATTAGATGTTAATTCAGTACAATAACAACAAGAATGATGCCATTGTGGATGGCTCCGCAATTAAGATATTGAGAGGAAAATCATGTCTCAGACGATGGATGTAGAACTAAGAAAAGACCAAGCTAATGACGAAGTGTTGCAGTGGGTAACCTTCCAATTAGAAGAGGAAACATACGGCATCAACGTAATGCAAGTACGCGAAGTGCTTCGTTACACGGAAATTGCGCCTGTTCCCGGTGCGCCAGACTATGTGTTAGGTATTATCAACCTACGTGGCAACGTGGTTACGGTTATCGATACACGTTCACGCTTTGGCTTAATGCAAGGTGAGACCACCGATAATACACGTATTATTGTGATTGAATCAGAACGTCAAGTGATCGGTATCTTAGTTGATAGTGTTGCTGAGGTGGTGTATTTACGCTCTTCAGAAATTGATACCACACCGAGTGTTGGTACCGATGAAAGTGCGAAATTCATTCAAGGCGTGAGTAATCGTGAAGGTAAGTTACTGATACTTGTCGACTTAAATAAACTGCTCTCAGAAGATGAGTGGGACGATATGGCTTACTTATAATGTTTGAGTCATTGCCATTTCAATCGCCTCTACCATGGATAGGGGCGGTTGCGTTTATTGTGGCTTTTATCTGGTTAGTGAAAGTTCATCGCCAGTTAAACGTGCACAAAAATACAAGCCGTCAACAGATTCGTCAGTCAGACAGAGAGTTAGACAAGTGCAATAAACAATTGCTTGAAGTTCGCTCGGTGTTGGTGGGTTTGGGTCAAAAGATCTCAGAGCAAGAGGATATTATCCGTCACTTGACTGAGCGTGTCGTTGAATTAGAAAACATCGATAGCGATGGCCGTCTTTACACTCGAGCCAACAAGATGGTTAAACTTGGTGCGGACATCAATGAATTGATTGAAGAGTGCGAGCTGCCAAAAGCCGAAGCTGAACTCATGATGTCACTGCAAAACAAGATTGCAGGCAAAGAACGGGTTCCACCGTTAAATACCACGCGCGGTCAAACTGCCAAACCTCAAATCAGAAATTATCAAACGCCAAAGCGTCCTCGATAGTTGTTAACAAGTGTATTGATATTAAAGAGATACACTTGTTATTTTCTTGTTACATTCATAATAAATTATTACGTTTTCCTATTCGCGAGCAAAATGACGTCTGCTATTCTAACAGTCATTATGGCGCAAAAAATTTAATTTTATAATACTTAAGGGTTAGTTGATTGGTAATGGTATCAACGCTTGGCGCGTTGTTCTCAAGTTTCGTGAAGCGAGTTTGATCATTATCCTATTGTCGCTTTATAGCTATGGTAAGATGAACCTCTTTTCGACCCAGCACGTAAATGAATGTTAGAAGTCATAAAGTTAACCGCGATTCGAGATGAACGCGTATTGTTCGAAAATTTATCATTTTCGTTACAATCCGGGGACCTAGTTCAGATTGAAGGTCGAAACGGCACTGGAAAAACCACCTTGATGCGAATCATAGCGGGTCTAGGTGATAGAGAAAGTGGCGAAATTCGATGGAAAGATGAAACGATTGAGTCCAATCGAGAAGAGTATCACCAATCGTTGCTCTTTTTGGGGCACCAGACGGGTGTTAAGCGAGAATTGACCGCCTTTGAAAACTTAAAGTTTTACCAGTCGATTCATGCTCCTGATACCTCTGAATCTCAGATATTTGATTCCTTGACCCAAGTCGGACTGGCTGGGCGTGAGGACGTGCCAGTTGCACAGCTATCCGCTGGTCAACAACGAAGAGTTGCGTTAGCGCGTTTGTGGCTGAGTGAGCAACCATTATGGATACTAGATGAACCATTGACGGCGATTGACAAACAAGGTGTCAAGGTATTGGAAGACTTGTTTCTCAACCATGCCAACAAAGGTGGCATTGTATTGTTGACCACCCATCAAGATATGTTTAGTCAAAGCCCTAAACTAAAAAAAATTAAGCTCGGAGCGTAGTATGTTAGCTTCTACGATGAAAATCATCCGTCGCGAACTACTTATTGCTTTTCGACGTCAAGCGGACATTTTTAACCCATTGTGGTTTTTTATTATTGTCATTACGCTCTTTCCTTTGAGTATAGGGCCAGAGCCAAATTTATTAGCACGCATTGCGGCTGGGATAGTCTGGGTTGCCGCACTGCTTTCGGCTTTATTATCCTTGGAGCGCCTCTTTAAAGATGACTTCCAAGATGGCGCGTTGGAGCAGATGATGCTCATGCCCATACCATTATCATTGGTAGTGATGGCAAAGATTATCGCACATTGGTTGCTAACGGGGTTGCCGCTGATTTTGATTAGCCCACTGCTTTCTGTTTTGCTATCACTAGATTTCGATACGTGGTTGGCGGTGGTATTAACATTGTTAGTGGGCACACCAACGTTAAGCTTTATTGGCGCCATTGGTGTTGCGTTAACGGTTGGATTGCAAAAGGGAGGGGTCTTGCTAAGTTTATTGGTATTGCCGCTTTATATCCCTATTTTGATTTTTGCTACGTCTGCAATTGATGCGGCATCGCTGGGTGTTGCGTATAACGGGCAGTTAGCCTTGTTGGCGGCCATGTTGGCAGGTGCGATGACATTAACCCCAATTGCTATCAGCGCTGCCCTTAGAGTCAGCGTTAACTAATAATTATTATGCGCGTGTGTCCATTGTAGAGACACGGCAATGTTGTTAAAAGAGTGAGAGACACTATGTGGAAATGGCTTCATCCTTATGCCAAATCTGAAACTGCTTATCAATTGTGTGGTCGTTTGTTGTCGTGGTTTGCCACGATAGCGCTGGCTTGTCTTTCTGTTGGTACGGTGTGGGGGCTTGCATTCGCTCCATCTGACTATCAACAGGGCGATAGTTTTAGGATCATTTATATCCATGTCCCGTCGGCGATTTGGTCAATGGGTGTATACATGTCGATGGCGATCGCCGCATTTGTTGGGCTCGTTTGGCAGGTAAAGTTATCGAGCATGGCGGCCCTTGCAATGGCACCTATTGGCGCAGTCTTTACCTTTATTGCGTTACTGACTGGCGCCGTTTGGGGTAAGCCGATGTGGGGCGCTTGGTGGGTGTGGGATGCACGTCTTACTTCTGAACTTATCCTTTTGTTCCTGTATCTCGGCGTTATTGCGCTTTATCATGCATTTGACGACCAAAAAACCGCCGCTAAAGCAGCGGGCATTCTTGCTATTGTCGGTGTGGTCAATCTGCCGATCATTCACTTTTCTGTTGAATGGTGGAACACACTCCATCAGGGCGCGTCGATTACCAAGTTTGCAAAACCGTCAATCTCAAGTGATATGCTTTGGCCGTTATTGCTCAATATCATAGGCTTTGCATTTTTCTTTGGTGCATTGACGCTCATCCGACTTCGTAACGAAATTATCAGTAAGGAAGGTCATCGCCCGTGGGTGATAGCTCTTGCCAATCAACAGCTTAAGCCAAGAGGGCAATGACCATGCATTTTGATTCATTAAGTGACTTTTTTGCGATGGGCGGTTATGCAGGCTACGTTTGGAGCGCCTTTGGCATTACCTTTTTATCACTTTTTATTTTGCTTTTAACCAGTGTTTCACGCGGCAAGACCTTACTCAAAGAGGTTCAGGCTAAAGTAGACAGACAAGCGCGGATTGACGCGGCGAAAAATATGGAGAATACATTATGACCCCTAGGCGTAAGAAAAGGCTTGGAATTATCCTTGCTATCTTTATTGGCATCAGTGCCACCGTGGGACTCATTCTTTATGCGTTAAATCAGAATATGGACCTTTTTTATACACCAACGGAATTGGTAAACGGTAAAGATGATGGCTCTCTGCCAGAGGTTGGCCAGCGCTTGCGTATTGGCGGCATGGTCGTCGTAGGCTCAGTAAAACGAGACAATGAATCACTGCGTGTCAGTTTTGATCTGGCGGATGTCGGCCCGAAAGTGACGGTGGTTTACGATGGTATTCTTCCGGATCTATTCCGTGAAGGGCAAGGCATTGTGGCACAAGGTGTGCTGGTCGATCCAACGACGATAGAAGCCTTTGAAGTATTAGCGAAGCATGATGAAGAATACATGCCTCCTGAAGTCGCCGAAGCGATGAAGAAAACTCATGCGCCACTCGAATATTCGTCTGAACAAAAACAAGGAAGCGGTCAATGATTGCTGAAATTGGGCATTTCGCCCTGATAGTGTCGCTGAGCCTTTCGGTTCTGCTCAGTATCTTGCCACTTATTGGTGCCTCAAGAAACAACACCATGCTGATGAACACCGCAAGACCGTTGTCTTGGGGCATGTTCTTAATGTTGTTGATGTCATTTCTTATTCTGCTATGGGCTTTCTATAGTAACGACTTTACCCTGACCTATGTTGCCAGTAACTCCAATACCATGCTGCCTTGGTATTATCGGCTAACAGCGGTATGGGGTGCGCATGAAGGCTCGTTGCTGCTTTGGGTATTAATCCAAGCAGGTTGGACTGTAGCCGTCGCGACCTTCAGTCGTGGCATGCCTCAAGAGTCGGTGTCGCGTGTTTTGGCTGTGATGGGTATGATAACCGTGGGCTTCCTACTGTTTATTATCGTCACGTCTAACCCGTTTTTGCGTACGCTGCCATTCTTCCCAGTTGATGGCCGTGACCTCAACCCGTTATTGCAAGATCCTGGCTTGATTATCCATCCGCCGATGTTGTACATGGGTTATGTTGGTTTCTCGGTTGCCTTCTCTTTCGCGATTGCTTCATTGATGACAGGCCGTTTGGATACGGCATGGGCAAGATGGTCCCGTCCTTGGACTACAGCGGCATGGGTTTTCCTAACGTTGGGTATCGCACTAGGTTCATGGTGGGCTTATTATGAACTTGGCTGGGGTGGCTGGTGGTTCTGGGATCCGGTTGAAAACGCCTCATTCATGCCTTGGCTAGCCGGTACGGCGCTCATGCACTCCCTTGCGGTTACTGAAAAACGCGGCACATTCAAAGCTTGGACCGTATTGCTTGCAATCTCAGCGTTCTCATTGAGCTTACTCGGTACGTTCTTAGTTCGTTCAGGTATTTTGGTTTCTGTACACGCGTTTGCTTCCGATCCATCGCGCGGTATGTTCATTTTGGGCTTCCTGGTCTTTGTGATTGGTGGGTCATTGCTATTGTTCGCCGTGAAAGGGGCCTCTGTTCGAGTTCGGGGTAACTTTGATTTAGTGTCGCGTGAAAATGCGCTGCTAGGTAACAATATTCTACTCATAGCCGCACTGGTTGTTGTGTTGATTGGTACATTGCTGCCGCTCGTCCATAAACAGATTGGTTTGGGTTCCGTGTCCATTGGTGCGCCATTCTTCAATATGTTGTTTACGTGGTTAATGGTGCCATTTGCGTTCTTGTTAGGTATAGGTCCTCTGGTTCGCTGGAAGCGTGATGACTTATCGAAGCTCATAAAACCGATGCTTATCTCTGGTGTGATCTCGCTAGCGTTCTCAGCATTAATGGTTATGTTGCTGGCCGAGTTTTTCACAGGTCTTGCGTTCCTTGGCTGGGTAATGGCCACGTGGATTGTCACGATGCACGGCTTTGAGCTCTATCAACGTGCGACTCACCGCCACAGCTTTATGGTGGGGGTAAGAAAACTCCCACGTAGCCATTGGGCTATGATCATGGCTCACTTAGGCATGGCGGTCACCGTGATTGGTATTGCAATGGTGCAGAACTATAGCGTAGAGCGTGACGTGCGTTTAGCGCCGGGTGAACACTACCAAATCAATGATTATGACTTTTACTTCAAAGGTCTACGTGATCATGACGGCCCGAACTACGATGGCTACATTGCTGATTTCGAAATCACAAAAGACGGTAAGTACATCAACACCTTACATGCTGAGAAGCGTTTCTATCGCACCGCGAAGTCTATGATGACCGAAGCGGCGATTGATCGCGGTATCACTCGTGATTTGTATATCGCGATGGGTGAGCAGCTTGATGATGGGCGTTCGTGGGCGATCCGTATCTACCACAAGCCGTTTGTTCGTTGGATTTGGTTAGGTGCGATATTCATGTCGATAGGCGGTGCACTAGCCATTAGCGACAAGCGTTACCGCTTCCGTAAACCGTCAACTGAAGAGGAGAAAGCGTAATGAACAAAAAGATACTGTTTATTCCTTTGGTCTTCTTTTTGGTGCTCGTTACTGTCTTTGCGGTTCAGCTAGGCCGCAATTCAGCGGGAGACGATCCGACCAAGCTAGAGTCCGTATTGTTGGGCAAACAGGTTCCAGAGTTTCGACTTGAAGACTTAGTCGAACCTGGCAAGCTTTATGATCAATCTATCTTTAAAGGTGAGCCTCTTCTTCTTAATGTTTGGGCGACGTGGTGCCCAACGTGTTACGCCGAGCACCAATATCTAAACGAGTTGGCGGGAGATGGCGTTAAAATCATTGGACTTAACTACAAAGATCAACGCAATAAAGCCGTTCAATGGCTGCAAGAACTGGGTAATCCGTACCTTATTAGTTTGTTCGATGGCGACGGCATGCTGGGTCTTGATCTTGGTGTATATGGTGCCCCGGAAACCTTCTTAATTGATGCGGATGGTGTGATTCGCTACCGCCATGTCGGTGATGTAAATGCTCGTAACTGGAGTGAAAAACTTCAGCCGATGTATCAAGAACTCCTGCAGGAGGCGAAACAATGAGAAAGTGGTTAATCGCTGGGATCTCTGCACTCGTGCTGGCTTTTTCTGTTCAGGCCGCGATTGAGATCCATGAATTTGACTCGATGGAACAAGAGCTTCAATTCCAAGAGCTGAATCACACGCTTCGCTGTCCAAAGTGTCAGAACAATACTATTGGCGACTCAAATGCAGAATTGGCGCAAGATTTACGTCAAAAAGTGTATGAGATGACCAAAGATGGCAAGTCTAAGTCAGAGATCGTTGACTACATGATTGCGCGTTACGGTAATTTCGTGACCTACAATCCGCCACTGACTCTGGGCACCGCTATTCTATGGGCTGGGCCTTTGTCTGTTGTCCTGATTGGTTTTGGTATGATTATCTTGAGAAGTCGTAAAAGCAAAATCAAAAAAGCACGCACCAGTAACTGGAGTGATGAAAAAGAAGCGGAGCTTAACGCCTTGCTAGACGAAAAAAAGACAGGGGATAAGCAATAATGACACTATTTTGGATATCGACTGTCGCATTAGTCGTTGTTGCTTGCTTCATGTTAGCGATTCCACTGCGCAGTAAAAAAGTACATAACGATGAGCAGCTACGTGACGATCTCAACAAAGCGCTCTATAAAGACCGTCTAGGCGAATTGGCGATCGAGACAGAAGAAGGCTTGGTTGAAAACGAACAAGACCTCATCTCTGATCTTAAGCAGTCTCTCCTTGATGACATCCCAAAAGAAGAGAAGCAGGACAAGTCGGCGATCTCTCCAATGACCGTACTTGTGCCGTCACTGATATTGATTGTTGGTATGAGTTATGGCCTGTACGCTGCCTTTGGTGGTGCGACAAAAGTGAAAGAGTGGCAAGACGTTTCCGCAAACTTGCCTGAGTTATCGAAGAAATTGATGGCAGGGTCTGCAGAGCCGATGACCGAAGAGGAAATGCAAGATTTGACTCTGGCACTTCGAACTCGCTTGCATTACCAAAAGAATGACTCTACCGGTTGGTTGTTACTCGGTCGTATTGCCTTGGCAAATCGTGATGTGACAACGGCAACAGATGCCATGGAAAATGCCTACCGTTTAGAACCTAAAGATGCTGATGTTCAGCTAGGGTTCGCTCAAGCGTTGATGATGTCGCAAGACGAAATGGATCAGAATCGCGCCCGTGGTCTATTGACGGGGCTAATTCAAGAAGACTATGTTGATCTGCGTGTATTCTCTTTGTTGGCCTTTGATGCGTTTGAACGCGAAGACTTTGCTGGTGCCGCGAAATATTGGGGCATTATGCAACAGTTGATTGGCCCAGATGATAGCCGTTACGAAATGCTGAGCCGTAGTATCGAGAGTGCAGAAGCGCGTCTTGGTGAAACGGAGCACAAAACGGGGCAGGTAAGTGCGAACGCGGTAGCGGTGAATATTACCGTTTCACCAGAAATGTCGGCACGACCGACGTCGTTTTTGATTGTTTCGGCTCATACCGCTGATGGCGCACCGATGCCAGTCGCTGCCGCTCGTTACCCTGTCGGTACATTCCCTCGCACTGTCGTGTTGGATGATAAAGACAGCATGATGGAAGGCCGAAAGTTGTCTGACCTAGATGGTCTTATGATTCGTGCGCGAATTGATAGCGATGGCAACGTGTCTACCCGTGAGGGTGACTGGTATGGCGAGAGCCAACCGGGCAAGCTTGGTGATACGATTGAGGTGAATATCAATCAGCAATATTAACCAGTGCTAACGCTCGGTTACATTCATTAATAATCAATAATGATGAAATGATTGTTATTTAAATGCATCTTGATTGCGACTAAACCTAGAATGCTTGAATACTAGGATGTATACTCATTCAAAGTAGTACAGTAGCAATCTCGAGCATTATTTCTATAAATCATATGGTTATAGAAAGTAAAAACTAAAAAAACTCAGATTGCAGCGACTTATGGAAGAGGTTATGCAATCAGCATTAACCGGCAAAAAGCAGACACTTTTTGCCGTTTTTGTTTCTAGCGTATTTCTGTTTGGTTGTTCGTCGGCACCTGATGAAACAGCTCAATCGACTCACGTTGAAGAGACAACAGCACAGCAATTACAGCAATCAGAACCCAGTAATAATACTGCCGTGAATTCTGAACCTGCCTTGGCATCGGACTCCGATCAGACGCCTGATCTCAACACGCCTTTAGAGACCAACGCTGCCGATGAATCTGTCACAGATTCAGACATCTATGACCCCATTGAAGGCTTTAACCGTGTGATGTGGGATCTGAACTATGATTATCTCGATCCGTACTTTGTTCGCCCAGTATCATTGGCATACGTCAATTATACTCCTGATCCTGTGCGTCTTGGTGTACGTAACTTTCTAGCGAACTTAGATGAACCCTTCAGCGCCGTCAACAATGCGGTAATGGGTAATGGGGGCAAAGCTTTAGACCATTTTAATCGTTTTTGGATAAACAGTACCTTAGGGTTGTTAGGCTTTATTGATATTGCGTCAGCCGCTGGAATTGAAAAACGAGGCAAGAAAGAGTTTGGTGATGCGATTGGGCATTACGGTGTAGGGCACGGTCCTTATATTATGGTGCCGGGTTACGGCCCAACCACAGTACGTTCTTTTGCTGATACTGTTGATGGCTTCTACCCGCCGATCTCATACCTAAACTTCTGGGCCAGCTTTGGTAAGTGGGCACTAGAAGGAATGGAGAAACGAGCATTGTTGGTGCCGCAAGAAGCCACACTTGAGCAATCGCCGGATCCGTATGCACTGACTCGAGATATCTATATTCAACGTCAGGACTACAACGCCGAAGTGACAAATGATGAGGTAGACGAAGAGCAAGAAGCGTATATCGATGATTACTTAGACGATTTTGAATAGATTCACGATGACCAGATAAAACGCCACTCTCAGAGTGGCGTTTTGATAAGCAAGACTCTAGATATAGCTATACAGCAAAAGTGCTAGAAGAAAAGTGCCATAGGAAAAGTTTGTCATCCCAGCTAAGGCTGGGATCGACTTTCAGCGAGCCCCAGCCTTAGTTAGGTTCCTGCCTGCGCAGGAGTGACACGCAGTTAGGCATTGTGTTTACGTTGTTACCAATACTGAGATTATCGTGTCAGTAACAACGTATTTACGCAGTGAAATTAGAAACGGTAGTTGGCTTGAATGCCGGCAATCCATACATCACCAGAGATTTCGCCTTCAAAATTACCAAACAACAAGGCGGCTTCTTCATCGGATGAGTCTCTTGGTTCACTGATCGATGCCGTTCGTGCCATTATGTAAGTGAGACCACCGTCAATGGTAAATTGATCGCTAAAGGCGTAACTAGCACCAGCACTTAGCCAAGTCCTATCTGTTTCTGGTATTGTCGTCGTACGATATTTGTCGTCAACGGCCGACATGTCATAAGCGACACCACCGCGCAATGTGACTTTTTTATTTAGATTGTAAGTAGTACCAATTGCAAAACGGTAACTGTCTTTCCAATTTTCTTCTTTAATAAGATCAGGATCTCTACCATCCAACTCAGCAACGAGCTCTTCAAACTTACTCCACTGAGTCCAATTGAAGCTTCCGTGTATTGCCCAGTTATCAGTTAAGGTGTGGTGTGAAGCGATTTCTAACGACGCCGGTAATGGAACACTTAGCTTTCCGTCAATTTTCTGGGTTGGATTTGAAGGAGAATAGGCAAATCCTTCAGCATGCCCTTCAAAGTCCATCATGACTTCTGATTTATAAGCAATACCCACACGGTTGCTATCATTGATCTGCCATGCGGCACCCAGTTGGTAACCCCATGAGGTGTCTGAGCCTTCCATGTATTTTAGGTTTGTTGTCGTACCTGGGATAGTCGCGCCAAAATGACCATCACCCATTACGTAACGTACACCACCGCCAATACTGAACTGGTCATTAATTTTGTAACCGACGCTGCCGACAATCTCCATTGTCATGACACTCGCTTGGTTGCCAAAATGTGTTGCTTTGAAGTTTTGGTCTAACTCAGTTTCCATGCCGTAATTCGAGCCAAGTGCTAGGCCTGCCGTAAACTGGTCATTAATCTGATGGGAGATGTAGAGATTAGGAATCGGAGCACTGTGCGCAATGTCGTTTGCTTCGGTATAACCGCTACGTGCTGTTCCTTTCACATCAATATTAGGATCAACATACAACACGCCACCGGAAATCTGAGTGCCCTCTAAGTAAGTCAGCATGGCAGGGTTACGCCATTGTGCACTGGCATTGTCTGCCATCGCTGCTTCACCAGCAAAGGCGCGGCCTAGGCCCGTCGCTGAATACTCAGCAAGCTGGAAACCTGCGGCAGACACTTGCGTAGAAGAAAGTAAACCTAGCACCACTGCTATGGAAAGGGGAGTACGTGTTGATATTGTCATTATTATTCGCTCAATGCATTTCTATTTTGAGCGGCGATTGTATTTTTAGAGCAAATGCTTTAACACTTATTTATTACAAAAGGTGCATTTTTGGAGTTAAATGCTTTGAATTTATATAATTTGGGAGATATATGTTACTTGTTATGAGGTTGTTTCAGTTTTTCAGCGAACACATGTAACTAAATATGAAAGGCAGGTGTGACCAGTTACGCAAATAGAGCGGCTTTTGGATGTCTGAATGGGTTAATTTGATGTGAATTTTGGGCACAAAAAAGGGTCGGATAACCGACCCTTTCGATAGTGATGCTTTACGCTTTTAACTGGTTGGCAATTAGAAGCTGTAGCTGTATTGGATACCAGCTAGTATTGCGTTAGCTTGCGTTGTTGCAGTTAATGTTGCCGGACCCGATTGCTCTGTTACACTAACATCTTTGCCCATTAGGTAAGTGAAACCAAAATCTACAACATGGTGTTGTTTAAAGTGGTAACCAAAACCTGCTGATAACCATTGACGATCTGAATCTGGTACTGAAATTGAAGTCAATTGATCTTGTGCTGCTGTGTCATACATATACCCGGCACGCAGTGTCCACGAGTCGTTCAAGTAATACGTACCACCGATTGATGCATGATAACCATCTTTCCAATCATAATCTTTGATTGGAACTCCACCATCTGTTTCCAGAGTGTCGAATACACTCCAACCAATCCACTGTAGGCTATAGTGTACTGCAAATTTAGTATCTTGAATTTTATGATAGCCCGAAAATTCAACCATGCTTGGTAGGGCCATTTTTAGTTTCTGATCCGCAATTTGGTTGCCGAGGACACCGAAAGTGGGGTCATAATACATATCGCCTGACGCTTTAATTTCAGGGCTGTAATGATATGCTAAACCAAAGCGATTATTTTCGTTAAGCTCAAAAACAGTGCCTAAGTTGAAGCCCACGCCTACACCGCTAGCGTCAATAGCTAATGCCGCTGTTGAGCTAGACCCAACTACAAGGTTTCTTTCTAGTTTTCCGCTGCCCTGTACTATGTCTAAACCGCCACCAAGACTCCATTGCTCATTGATTCTATAGGCGACATTAAGAGTATAATTTATGCTACTAATTTCCGTAGTTCCGCCAAAGAGTGAAGCTCCTGGAGTCGTACTACCGAAAGAATCATCGAAATTATTAGTAGTTCCAAAGTTAGAATAAATACCTGCGCCAAGTGCCCATTTATCATTTAGTCGGTGAATATAATAGATGTTTGGAACTGGAGAGTTTGCAGTGTTGTTAGCATCTTCTAGTCCAGCACCTACGCCGCCAATGTCTTTCACATCAACACTAGAGCTTACTACATTCAAACCACCGGAGAATTGGTGTGAGTCAAATAGTGTCATAGCTGCAGCATTACGAGCCATAACCGATGCGTTATCAGCGATAACCGCATCACCAGCAAAAGCACGACCTAAGCCGGTTGCAGATTGAGCGTTAAGTTGGAAGCCAGCAGCTGCGACTTGCTGCGAAGCAAGTGTGAGTGATGACACGGCCACTGCTACTAGTGTTTTCTTATACAGACGCGAAGTTGTCATTTATATACATCCTTTATGTAATCGCCTCTATGGGCGTTATTGAATTGAGTTAATACTCAATTTTGGGGCTGATCCTAATCGGTAGTATAGGCAATAGAAATCAGACCAGTAGTAAAAAAGAAGTGAAAAGTATATAAATGATGAGTATCTGACAGGAAAAGTATCGAAAATGTCTATTTTTAGAGTTTGTACTCTAGTTATTGGTGCGTGTTGACAAGATTTGCATACAAAAAAGGCTTCATGATGAAATGAAGCCTTTTGGACGAATTAAGCCGCAGGATCGAGTATTTTTTTTATACTTTCGCCGATCTTAGAAAAGTCTTCGCCTTTCTCTCCGACTAAGATAAAGCTTGCGTCACCGATCGGTTCAACCAGCCCTGACATACCGTCTTTATCGAAAAGGTTCGCTTGTTCACTGGGTATTTTTGTAAGGAAAAGTGTCACTTTTCCCTTTTCCCCTTGGAAAACCATGTGCATCGCATTTGCGTCACCAAAGCCACAGTGATTAAGATAGTACACGTGGTAAGGGAATTGTTGACCAATCTGATAAGCAAACGGCAGCAGCTTCGCGTTGATCTGTGCTTCTGACACATTTTCATCGAGTGGGTCAATAAAGCCCATTTCGTTATGAACGTGTTCAATCGCGGTGTCACTCATCGAGGCATGAGCAGGTGCGACAATAGCGCCTCCCCAATTGACCTGACCCACTGCAAGGCCAAAGGCGAATGCGATGGATGCGGCGAGCGACATAGCGCGTTTGCTGAAGTTCACTTTTACCACGTTGCTGCTTGATTGATTAAACAGTATTTTATCGGCTAAGTCATCGGGAACATCGACCTTCATGGCTTGTTCGATACGCGCATCCAGCGACAGGATGTCATCCATAAACTTAGCATTGGCGTCGTTATTCTGAATAGCTTCCAGCAGCTCAGTATCTCTCGCCTTCGGTTCGGACATAATGCGACGACGGAATTCTAATTCATCCATTTTGTTGCCCCCTTGGTGATGCGCTAGACTCCATCATATCTTTGAGCTGGTTCCTGGCTCTAAACAGTCGGGTCATGACGGTATTTTTGTTTAAATCGAGTATGTCACCAATCTCTTCGCCACTAAAGCCGGCCACGACTTGTAAAAAAAGCGGTTCGCGATACTCAACATCGAGTTTCATTATCTGGGCGTGAAGCCATTCTTGTTGATGGTGCGGGTCATCAGATACCTTGGCCTCGTTGCCAAAATCATCGATATCCACGAGATCGAACTGCTTGCGCTCAAAGCGTCTTGCATTTTCACGTCGTAGTATCGTGATTAGCCACGATTTTGCCGCCTTTTCGTCTTGGAGGCTATCTAAAGATTTCCAAGCGCGGAGGCAGGTTTCTTGAACCAAGTCTTCCGCAATGCTCTTGTCTTTACATAACCAATAAGCATATCGGAACAGGTCACGATGATAGGCACGTACAAGTGCTTCGTATTTTCTTTGTTTATCCATATCTAAGTTGACCGGACTATCTGAAAATTTATTTCGAATTTTTTTTATCACTGACACAGGAGCCCCCGTTTTTGCTCTGTGATTGGCATTTTTTGTTACATAAGGCCAGTAAAGTCACTCAAAATTGATCTACTGCAAATTTTATAAACGCGAAATCGTTATATTAGTTTCTGTCATCTCGTTGGTTTTTCGAAACCGACATGTTGAGCAAGATGACACTTCCTTTTGAAGGCTGACTTTACTTTCTCCTAATCAGGAAACTGATTATTTTCAATTGGCGCAAGTTAATTGCTTTATACATTCCGACCACACAATTGATTGTGTGGTTTTTTTTTACCTGTCATTTACTTTTCTACGGCACTTTTTTTGGGTGACAATCGTTCGCCAGCGACTTTTAAATGAGGCGCGACGCCATAGATGTTTTTTATACGCTGTTCGCTAACTTATTTTTAAATAACATAAAACCTACTGCTATTCTCACCCAATTGAACGAAATCTCATATTCAATTTTGGTCGACCCTATCACGTTATTCAATAAAGACTCGAAATTTTATCAAACGAACGTTTTAAATCTTTAACATCTTCGTTACAATGTCGTGGTCAGACCTCTTATTGAAAGGATAAACTATGAGCAATCAGGATGTGAGGAAGCTCGACCTTACCACACGCAATGGTGAGCGAATCGCCATTGTTGCAGGGCTTCGTACTCCCTTCGCAAAACAAAGCACAGAATTCGGGCAGGTGCCTGCCGTTGATTTAGGTAAAATGGTTGTTGCAGAAATGATGGCAAGAACTGATATCGACCCTAAATTGGTGCAGCAAGTCGTCTTTGGCCAAGTGGTGCAAATGCCAGAAGCGCCGAACATTGCTCGCGAGATCGTGCTAGGTACAGGAATGGACATCCACACTGATGCTTACAGTGTCACCCGCGCATGTGCCACGAGTTTCCAAGCGGCAGCGAACGTCTGCGAAAGCATCATGTCGGGAACGATTGATGTGGGAATAGCCGGTGGCGCCGATTCTTCTTCAGTCCTGCCTATTGGTGTATCTAAAACACTGGCGGCGAATTTGCTTGCGCTAAGCAAGACCAAAACTGTCGGACAAAAGCTGAGTATTCTAAAGAAGCTCTCTCTTAAAGATTTGATGCCCGTTCCCCCTGCTGTCGCTGAATATTCAACGGGTCAGTCAATGGGGCAAACCGCGGAACAAATGGCCAAGTCATACGGCATTACTCGTCTCGAGCAAGATGAACTCGCACACCGGTCGCATAGCTTGGCGTCGCAAGCCTGGAAAGACGGCAAGGTGAGAGATGAGGTGATGACCGCTTTCCCCGAACCGTATCGAAAGTATTTAGACGAAGATAACAACATTCGTCATGACTCATCGCTGGCCGGTTATGCAAAACTGCGCCCAGCATTTGATCGCCAATACGGAACCGTGACGGCGGCGAACAGTACGCCGCTTACCGATGGTGCGGCGGCTATTATGATGATGCGCGAAGGCCGAGCAAAAGAGTTGGGCTTGGAGATAAAAGGTTACATACGTTCTTATGCGTTTTCTGCGATAGGTGTACAAAAAGATATGCTAATGGGGCCATCGTATGCAACCCCAATGGCACTTGATCGCGCGGGTATTTCGTTATCGGACCTAACGCTTATCGATATGCACGAAGCCTTTGCAGCGCAAGCGTTGTCGAACGTGAAAATGTTTGGCAGTGATAAGTTTGCCAAAGAGATGCTGGGGCGCGACAAAGCGATCGGCGAAATCGATATGGATAAATTTAACGTGCTTGGTGGTTCTATTGCCTACGGTCATCCGTTTGCGGCGACGGGGGCACGAATGATTACCCAAACTCTTAATGAGCTACAAAGACGTGGCGGTGGATTGGCGTTGAATACCGCTTGTGCGGCTGGTGGTCTTGGTGCTGCGATGATTTTGGAGGTGGAATAATGAGTGATCAAAAAGCATTTCAGCTAACAGTAGATGAGCAAAACATTGCTTGGTTAAGTATTGATGTACCAAACGAAAAGATGAACACGCTGCAAGCGGCATTCGCTGACGAGATGGCGGATGTGTTTGGTCAACTCGATGCACAGAAATCGTCTCTTAAAGGCTTGATCCTACATTCTTTAAAACCCGATAATTTTGTCGCTGGCGCAGACGTTCGTATGTTGGCGGCTTGCACGTCCGCTGACGAGGCGCAAAGCCTTGCGGCAAAAGGACAAGAGATGTTTGGCCGGCTGGCTGGCATGCCGTTTCCTGTGGTTGCTGCGATACATGGTCCTTGTCTAGGCGGGGGGCTAGAGCTTGCCTTGGCTTGTGATTACCGTGTATGTACGGACGCTGGGATTACTAAGTTGGGACTGCCTGAGGTTCAACTTGGCTTGTTGCCAGGTTCCGGCGGCACGCAGCGCCTGCCTCGATTGATTGGCTTATTGCCATCATTAGATTTGATCCTTACCGGCAAGCAACTTCGCGCTAAGAAAGCTAAGAAACTAGGTGTTGTTGACGCCATGGTGCCAGAAACTATCTTGCTGGATGTGGCTAAGCAGTTCTTAGACAAAGGTAAAAAGCGCAAAACGAAAAAACTGTCTAATAAAGAACTGGTCATGGCTGGCACAGGACTTGGGCGAAAAGTGATCTTTGACCAAGCTGCGAAGAAGACCCATGCTAAAACTCGTGGTAATTACCCAGCGGCTGATGCCATCCTTGCCGTCATTCGTTACGGCCTAGAAAAAGGCATGGCGAAAGGGTTGGAATACGAGGCTAAACGCTTTGGTGAGTTGGTTATGAGCTCCGAATCTAAAGCGTTGCGCTCTATCTTCTTTGCAACGACAGAAATGAAGAAAGAATTGGGTCGTGATGCTCAACCTAAAACGGTGAAAAATGCCGTGGTCTTAGGTGGGGGGTTGATGGGCGCAGGCATTACTCACGTCACGGTGAGCAAGGCTAAGGCGTCGGTGCGAATCAAAGATGTGGCGAATGAAGGCGTACTTAATGCCTTAAGCTACAACTACAAGCTGTATGAGAAAAAGCGTAAGCGCCGCATTATATCTAAAGCGGAACTGCAATCACAGATGCTACAAATGGCAGGAGGCACGGACTTTACCGGCTTCGATCAAGCCGATGTTGTGGTGGAAGCGGTCTTTGAAGATTTGGCGCTTAAACAGCAGATGGTAAAAGATGTCGAAACTCATGCGCGTCCAGATACTATTTTTGCCACCAATACGTCATCGCTGCCTATTCGTCAGATTGCCGAACAAGCACAACGGCCTGAAAATGTGGTGGGGCTGCATTATTTCAGCCCAGCCGATAAGATGCCACTGGTGGAGGTTATCCCACATGACACCACCTCTGATGAGGCAGTAGCAACCGCGGTTAGCTTAGCGAAGAAGCAAGGTAAAACCCCAATAGTGGTTAAAGACCAGGCGGGTTTCTACGTGAACCGAATCTTGGCGCCTTACATGAATGAAGCCGCCAACGTCCTTTTGGCTAATGAGCCGATTGAAGCCCTAGATAAAGCCTTGCTTAACTTTGGCTTTCCTGTTGGGCCTATTACGCTGCTTGACGAGGTTGGGGTTGATATCGGCGCAAAAATTATGCCTATTTTGGTTGCAGAATTGGGCGAGCGATTCCAAGGGCCGGATGTCTTTGACAAGCTGTTGAATGATGGCCGCAAAGGCAGAAAATCGGGCAAAGGATTTTATACCTATAAAGGTAAGAAAAAGTCAGTCGATAGCTCAGTTTATAGTGTGCTAGGGCTGAAACCGGAAGCGAAGTCGTCAGAAAAAGAGATGGCATTGCGTTGCGTATTACCGATGTTGAATGAGGCGGTTCGTTGTTTAGATGAAGGTATCATTCAAAGCCCAAGAGATGGCGATATTGGCGCAATCTTCGGGATTGGCTTCCCGCCGTTCCTTGGTGGACCGTTCCACTATATGGATGCGCTCGGTATCACTAAGGTGGTTGAGATGATGAACGAACACGCGCAAAAACATGGTGATCGATTTGCACCGTGTGACGGCTTGCTGACTCGAGCGGGTTTAAACGAGACGTTCTACTAACGCTCGTCATCGTTTACCGTGTTAGATGAAATGGAAAGCCATCCCTAGGGATGGCTTTTATTGTTTGTGGTTAATAGACCACGCTAACCTAAATCCGTGTCTTTTGGTCGTAGCTGAAATTCATCGATGGAACCAATCTCGAGCCCGACGTTTAAGCGAGGTGCGTCGAGGTGTGCTTTCCCTAAGCTGTGCATGATCAAACGGTTGGCAGTACGCGGTTTAAGCTCGTTAACCACAAAGCGAATCATATCGGCTCGAGTCAGGTTTTTGAGCTGCTCTAACACTTTTTCGCGCTGATCAAAATTTGTGTCCTTGTTACCAATAGCCACCCATAAGCGCTGTGCTCGTCCTCTTAGCGTCGTGTCGGGCGTCGATATCTGATTCCATAAGCCTTTTTTACTGCTATGCCATTGGTAATCATCGAGCTCAAACAGCACCATATAAAACGCATTTAAGAATTCGTCAATCGAACGAATGAGTTCACCTGGCGCGGCTTTGGGAGATTGCACATAGAGTACAATCCCGGGATGGCGATTAAGAGGCATGTTGCCGGTACCGACCATATACCCTAACTGCTGCTTAGTGCGAATCTCATGAAAGAAGGTCGCGGACATTAAGTGGTTGGCAAGCGTGTACAGTGCAATGCTACGTGGCGAAATATCATCACATTGATAATAAACTACGATAGCGGAGTCTTCTTGGTCACAGAACATCTCTCGTTGGAAGCTGCCGTTTTTGCCCAACATGACGAGTGGTCTCAGGCTTTCTTCATATTGCTGGTCAGCAAGGCGAAGTGCATCTTTTAACGTGGTCGCAATATCGATAGCGCCTTGACGCTGCCAATCGCCATAGACAAACATGTCGATGTGGAGTTCTGACAAGATCGACTGAACAAATGATGGCAGTTCGTCTACATCGATGGTTTCAAGTGCCTCGATCAACACAGGGTAGGGTGGATTGTTAGGTTGTAAAATACCGCTCATTTGATTGAACAACTGAGAGATGGGGCGGTCTTTAGAGGCATTTTTCCAGCTGCGTAATAGCTGCGCCTTGATACTTTCGTAACGGGCCTGATTAAACTCGCGAGTCGCAAAGCGCTGCAGGATCATATTGAGCAGCTGTGGTTGTTTCTTGCTAAAGCCAGAAATAGACAGAGTGACACCACCTTGGTGTGCGTACATATCATAGTTCAGGCCAGCAACCTCAGCCTCATAGGTTTCTTCTGAGAGTGAATCAAGGAACATTTCAACACAAAGGCGAGTTTTAACGATATTTCGTGGAGTGCTTACTGAGTGTGGGCTATCAATGGCAATAAAAACCACGCCCTTTGGCACGTTAAATTCGCTGTCTTGAAGGTGCCATAGACGAAAGCCATCAAGCTCTTCCAATAATACCGGGTATTCACCGCTGGATTCGGCTGGGTAGCTGCTCAAATCATAAATGATGAACGGGTTTTTTTCTGGCAATGAGAAAGGCAGATCCTGTGGGAGTGTGGACTCTGCTTCAACAAATAATGCACGCTGCTCATCGGAGAAGCGCTCGACGGAATAGGGGGTAAAATACCACTCGGCTTCTTTATCAAAGTGTTGCTCTTTCGCGACAAGCGTTACCTTGAGATTGTTTGTTGTCAGTTGTTCGCCAAAATGACGAATGAGCGTTTCGTCGTACGCCGCCATCTTGTAGTCGCCGTACATGATGTCTTCAACCTGATAATTCTGCATGTTCATGACGAGGTGGCTGACCACATCCAGTGGACGCGCTGGCTCTTGAAATTGAAATGCCGACTCTAATACTGCGCGTTTTTCAAGATAACGCCACTCTTGCATCCCATCCGTCTTGATAAGCGAGATATACTGGAATACCGATTGTATGATGTCGTCGGTGTGGTTGAGCCCTTCTTGAGTCAGTGTCATACCAACGGAAAACTCACGAAAGTTACTGCCTGATGCGCCGCCACCTGCGGAGAGTGACGTGATCCAGCCTTTGTTTTTTAAAAACAACATCAAGCTGCCACTGCCTTCATGGCCTAATAAATTGGCAAAATAAGACAGGGGTTTGCTGTGATAGTACTGATTGGTTTCTGCCATTGGGAATGCCAGGGTCAATCGACGAATTTCTTTGATGGGTTCCACTCGAACCACGACACCGGTATTTTCTGGCGTCATGTAGGGCGTTTCAACCCGTTTTCCTACGCGTTGTTGATTAGTGACGGACCTGAATTTATCTTCAACCCATTGCTGTAGTTCATCTAGGTCATGCGGACCGATGAGTGCAAGAGTCATGAGATCCGCCGAGTACTCTTGTTGGTGGAAGTGTAAGATCTCATCTCGGATTGACTTGCCATTTCGGTCGCTTAGCGTATCGAGATTGCCGACAGAGAACTTGGCGAAAGGGTGCGCCTGGTTGACGGTTTCTTTTTGTACTTGATATAAACGTCGGCCGTCATCGTGAAGTTTGAGTTTGTATTCTGAATCGACGGCTTGTCGTTCTTTATCTAGCGCTTCTTCGTTAAATAACGGCGCAGAAAAGAACTGGCTAAAGCGGTCAAGCCCTCGTTCAAAAGCGTTGGGGTAGATGTCAAAGAAGAAACAAGAATGCTCGGTGCCTGTCCAAGCATTATTGGAACCACCGTGTTGGCTAACAAAGGATTGAAATTCTCCCACTTTAGGGTATTTTTCAGTCCCGAGGAACAGCATATGCTCTAGATAATGGGCGAGACCTTCTCGATCGTCGGGGTCATCGAAGTGACCGACGTTCACGGCGAGCGCCACCGCCGATTTTTGAGCGTGTTGATCGTTAATCAGCAAGACCCGCATCGCGTTATCGAGGGTAAGGGTACGATAGGAACGGTTATCGTTAGGACTTAGATGCACTTATCTTCTCCAGATTAAGCGAAAGCTTGGACGGGCATACCAAGCATCTGGCAAAAAACGCGTCGTCTCATGGGTAACTCTAGTGTTCTCATAAATGCTACTAACAGTTGTTGCCAAATATTCATTAAACTCACTGAGTAGAATAATTATGACGGTTAATAAGAGACACGCAAAAATAAAGTTACAATTTTTCTTAGTTTACTCATTAAATTGTTAAGAAAGTCGACGCCTTTAGCAAGTCAATTGATATAATTAATTTTTTATTCTTGAGTAATGGTCATATAGAGTCCTTTAAACATACTTTGGGCTCGCCGATTTGAACAGGTAAAGGTATGAAAGTTTTTATAATGCGTCACGGAGAAGCGGTTCATTATGCCGCTTCGGATGAAGAGAGAGCCCTAACTCCACATGGCGAAGCGTGTTCTCTTGCGGTTGCACGTGCATGTAAACAGAAAGGATTTTCATCGTTTGATATGGTTTTGGTGAGCCCTTACTTAAGAGCGCAGCAGACATGGGATATCATCAGTGCTGAGTTTAACGGCAAAGACGTTGCCGTATGTGATGACATTACGCCCTATGGTCAGGCGGAAGATGTCGCGGAGTTTATCAACGCATTGACGAAAGTAGAGTCTTTGGATTCCATCTTATTGGTATCACACTTACCGTTGGTTGGTTATTTGACTGCGGAATTAGTGGGCGGCATCAATGCACCCATGTTCCCTACGTCGGGGTTGGTGTGTGTAGAATACGATGTTGACAAAAGACAGGGCGAATTACTCTGGCATCTTCACCCTTAGACTGACAATACTGACAAAACACGTTTGACCATCTGATGATTCAGATGGCCTAGCTTCAACATGCTACTTATTTGAGCGTATTACTTATTTGAATGTCATGCTATTTGGTATGAATGATTTAGATTTGGGTCGCTTTAGCGCATTATTTCTCAGGAATCGAGAGTAAAATCAACAATGCACCGTCGCCACCAAACTCGAGAGGGGCTTGGTGAAATGCCATCACATCGGGATGTTGTGCTAGCCAAAGAGGCGCTTTCTTCTTGAGTATGTGTTTGCCGATACCGTGCATCACACAGGCACAATGAATACTTTCTTTTACACAGTGAGCAATCATTGCCCCCAACTCACGCTTGGCTTCTTGTTGAGTCATGCCGTGCATATCTAAAAATACGTCTGGGACATACACACCACGACGCAGTCTTTTAACTTCGTAAGTGGATACATCGTCACGCGCGTAACGGGTCGGGCCGTCTTCGCTCAAGTGAGGCACAAATTCATCAGAAAAATAGAACTCGGCATCAGAGGCCTCTCGATGCGTTCTTTTTGCTTCTTTCTGTTTCTTATTTCGGTTTGGTTGCTGGACTATGGTATCCTGTCGCAACTTTTTTACGCCCTGTACTTCACCCCTAAAAAGGGCGAAATCGTCATCCGCGTCGGTGTCATTTTGGCTCATTTTTTAGAAAAACTCAGTGAACGTCGTTATTGGGTAGTATTGTAGCGCTTTTTGGAGGCAATTTTGGATAAGATTTTTGTGGAAGAGGCCGTTTCCGAGCTTCACTCACTTCAAGACTTGATACGCTGGACTGTTAGCCGCTTTAATGCCGCGGGTCTTTTCTACGGACACGGTACAGACAATGCTTGGGATGAAGCCGTTCAGCTTATCTTGCCGACATTATATCTGCCGATTGATGTACCACCGCATGTATTGAACTCTCGCCTAACGAGCAGTGAGCGTTTGCGAGTCGTTGAACGAGTCATTCGACGCATCAACGACAGAACGCCAACCGCTTACCTCACGAATAAAGCGTGGTTCTGTGGATTGGAGTTCTTTGTTGATGAGCGCGTTCTTGTGCCACGTTCACCAATTGGCGAGTTGATTGAAGCGCAGTTCCAACCTTGGCTAACAGAAGAACCGACACGTATCATGGATATGTGTACAGGAAGCGCTTGTATTGCCATTGCTTGCGCGCATGCGTTTCCGAACGCCGAAGTGGATGCTATCGATATCTCGGCAGATGCGCTGGAAGTGGCAGAGCAAAATGTTCAAGACCACGGCCTAGAGCAGCAAGTTTTCCCTATTCGTTCCGATCTATTCCGCGACCTGCCGAAAGACAAGTACAATTTCATTGTCACTAATCCGCCGTATGTGGATGAAGAAGATATGAACTCATTGCCAGAAGAGTTTACGCATGAGCCAGAACTTGGCTTGGCTGCTGGGAGTGATGGTCTTAAGTTGGTGAGACGCATTTTGTGTAATGCACCGGATTATTTGACTGATGATGGCTTCCTTATCTGTGAAGTGGGTAACTCCATGGTACACATGATGGAACAATATCCGCATATTCCATTCACTTGGATTGAGTTTGCGAATGGCGGCCACGGCGTGTTCATGCTAAGTCGTGAACAGTTGCTAGCGTGCGCGGATGATTTCGCCATTTATAAAGACTAGCATGCCTTTGTTCGTGGCATAGCGCTCACGAATTATCGTCATGATTTTAACGAAAACGCCGCAATGATTATTGCGGCGTTTTTTTGTTTGGGGCTTTACAACGTCAGGCTTTGTCGTCACTATGAAATCACGAAGAACAGACAGGCAGAAGAACAAGCTATTGTATTGAGGCGGGCTTGTTCTAGAAAACAGAGGAAGTAATGGCAGGAAATAGTATCGGACAACACTTTCGAGTGACAACATTCGGAGAGAGCCATGGTATCGCGCTAGGTTGTATCGTTGATGGATGCCCTCCAGGATTGGAAATTTCAGAGGCAGACCTCCAGGTTGACCTCGATCGCCGTCGTCCTGGCACATCACGTTATACCACTCAACGACGTGAAGCGGATGAAGTCAAGATCCTGTCTGGTGTCTTTGAAGGTCAAACAACAGGTACGTCAATCGGGTTACTGATTGAAAATACCGACCAACGCTCTAAAGATTATTCAGAAATTAAAGACAAATTCCGCCCTGGTCACGCTGATTACACATATCATCAGAAATACGGCGTGCGTGACTACCGAGGTGGTGGTCGCTCTTCAGCGCGTGAAACTGCGATGCGTGTCGCCGCGGGTGCGATTGCAAAACAGTACTTGAAAAAAGAATTTGGTGTTGAGGTTCGCGCTTATTTGTCACAAATGGGTGATATCAGCATCGATAAGGTAGATTGGAACGAGATTGAAAACAATGCGTTCTTTTGTCCTGATGCCGATAAGGTTGATGACTTTGACCAGCTGATTCGTGCGCTTCTAAAGCAGGGCGATTCGATTGGTGCCAAGTTGCAGGTCGTCGCAACGAATATCCCAGTTGGTCTTGGGGAGCCTATCTTTGACAGGCTTGATGCTGACATTGCTCACGCACTGATGAGCATTAATGCGGTGAAAGGCGTAGAGATTGGCGACGGTTTCGATGTGGTTGGGCAAAAGGGCAGTGAGCATCGCGACCCTTTAACCCCAGAAGGCTTTAGCAGCAACCATGCTGGTGGCATTCTAGGTGGTATTTCTACTGGGCAAGATATTGTTGCCAGTATTGCCTTGAAGCCAACATCGAGCATCACCGTTCCAGGAGATACGATTACCCGAAGCGGCGAAGCGACCCAGCTTATTACTAAAGGTCGTCACGATCCTTGTGTGGGTATCCGTGCGGTACCCATTGCAGAAGCAATGCTTGCGATTGTACTGATGGACCATCTATTGCGCCATCGTGGTCAAAACCACGGCGTGACAACAGAGACGCCAAAAATCTAATCGCCTAGTGTGGAAGCACAACGGATGCAACAAATATGAAAATAACGCCCTTCGGGGCGTTTTTTTGTATTGGTTCACGAAACATCGCATAAATAACGGAAATGCGTCATGGTCACTATAAAAATTACGGCGACATGAAATTAGTCACATAAATAATATGGTTATAGGGTCAGACTATCTACTCCGGTGACAAGGAGGTGCTTCTTGAGTAGAGGAATCCAAAAAATGACATGGAAGACGAGAAGGCGGGAAACCGCCGACTCGACGTGTACACGTGTTTTCTATCATTTAAGGAGCCTGTTATGTCCCATTATGAAATCAGAAATATTGCCTTTATTGGCCAAACCGGTACCGGTAAAACCAGCTTAATCGAACGCTTGCTTTTCGAATCGCACTCCAGCTCACACTTGGGGCACGTTGAAGATGGCGACACAATCACCGATTTTGATGACCAGTCTATTCATTATCAACACAGTGTTGAAGCTACCCCTATTTCTCTAACGTGGAATAAGCACCGTATCAACCTCATCGACACTCCGGGGCAAACGGAACTGATGGGCAGAACGCTCAGTATTTTCCCTGCGGTCGAAGCGACGGCACTGGTCCTTGATGCAAGCACCCCGATCAATCAAGTGTCTGAACAGCTTTTTGCTTTTGCTAACCAACAGCGTAAGTGTCAGATGATCATCATTAATAAAATTGACGCACATCCAGAGCGGTTGATGGCATACCTTGATGAAATAGAGCAACGTTTTGGTGCGCAGTGTTTACCCATCAATCTTCCATCGGATAAACCCGCAGAGGTTGTCGATTGTTATTTTGAACCCAACATTGAGCGAGCGACGCTATTTAGTAGTGTTGATGAATCGTACGAGTTGCTGGTGGACCAAGTTGTTGAGATGGATGAATCCTTAATGGAGGTCTATTTAGAGCAAGGCTCGGAGCTATCGGCAGAGCAACTTCACGATCCGTTTGAAGAAGCTTTACGGACAGGGCATGTCATACCGATCTGTTTTGTGTCTTCGGACACAGGAGCAGGCTGTGATTTATTGCTGCGTACATTAGCTGAAATTATGCCAATGCCTGATGAAGGGAATCCGCCATTGTTAGAAAAACATGGCCAGTCAGTGGCGATTAATTGTGATAAGCGTGATCATACCGTCGCGCATGTCTATAAAGTCAGCGTCGACCCTTACCTTGGCAAAATTGCTTATATTCGAGTCTTCCAAGGGGAGATTACCGCCGGTAGCCAACTCTATGTGGGTGAGAATAATAAGGCTTTTAAGGTAGGACATTTATACTCATTGCAAGGGAAAAAACGTCAAGAGATTGCGTCTTGTAAAGCTGGTGGACTATGCGTGATGGTGAAAGTGGATGAGTTGGCTTTCGATTCGTTGATTCATGACTCCCATGACGAAGACGGCGTGAAATTTCGCACCCTGTTGTTTCCTGAGTCCATGTACAGTTTAGCTATGACGCCAACGAAGCGTGGGGATGAACAGAAACTTTCCGATGTTCTGACGAAAATTTTGGCTGAGGATCCTTCTCTTAAGTTGGAACATCGTGCCGCAACAAACGAAACGGTGTTGAGTGGCCAGGGTGAGTTTCACCTCACCATTGCACTAGAAAAAATGGAGAAGGTCTACAAGCTCAACGTCGATACTCATCAACCCAGTGTCGAGTATTTTGAGACCATTACTCGCCCAGCAGACGCGCGATACCGGCATAAAAAGCAAAGTGGTGGCGCTGGACAGTTTGGCGAGGTGTCGTTATCGGTTACGCCTTTAGAACGTGGTAAAGGGTTTTCCTTCATTAATAAGGTGGTCGGGGCTTCCATTCCAACCTCATTGATACCGGCAGTTGAAAAAGGTATTCGCCAGGCACTGGAAGAAGGGGCGATTTCGGGGAACCCTATCCGAGACATAGAAGTGACGCTTCATGAAGGCAAATATCACTCTGTTGATTCCAAAGAAATTGCGTTTGTGATTGCCGGTAAAAAAGCATTTTTAGACGCAGTCAGGTCAGCGGGTCCTATTGTATTGGAGCCGATAGTTGACCTTGCATTGGACATTCCCATGTCCTGTGTTGGTGACGTGACCGGCGATTTGTCGGGCAACAGGGGGTTGATTGTAGGCACTGAGCAGACGGGGTACACCACCACGCGGTTGCAAGCAAAGTCGCCGGTTAATGAACTGCAAGATTATTCTCGTCGCTTGAAAGCGTTAACCGGAGGTGAGGGGCGTTTTAGTATGACGCTGAGTCACTATGAGCCTGCACCAGCCTCGGTTCAAAATCGCGTATGTGCAGAGAGTGACTAACTCAAGTAAAGGTCTCGTTACGTTTTGACGAGACCTTTATTCGTTTTAAGCCCCAGGCACCAATGAGTCACGTCTAATGGATGGCTTCTTCGGTATCTAACTTGAAATTAGGAAGTCGCCATTTAAAGCGCACGGCTGCCATGCGCAATGTATAACCTACGACAATGGTGATTATTGTTGTTGGCAGTGTATTAAAACCAAGCTCTAGTAGCCCCAAATAGAGACACGCTGCGACAACGGAAACTAAGGCGTATAGCTCTTGATGAAGAACTAACGGGGTTTGTCGGCAGATAAGATCACGTAGTAATCCTCCAAATACACCCGTGACTAACCCTGAAACGATGCAAATAAAAGGGTGCAATTCCATACTCAGGCCCACGTTAGTCCCGATAATCGTGAAAACAACTAACCCCAGTGCATCGAGTCGAATAAAGACGCCTTTCAGTTTAATTATCCATTTGGCAAGCCCAGTGGTTAGGACGCCTGCAATACAGGTGATGACCAAAAACTCTGGGTTTTTTACCCAACCTAGTGGGTAGTGACCCAGCAGAATATCTCTTACCGTCCCTCCGCCAATAGCGGTCGCACTGGCAACAAGCATGACACCAAACCAGTCCATGTTACGTCGGCCCGCAGAGAGCGCTCCTGTCATCGCTTCGGCCGTAATACCAATAATGTACAAAACACTGAGTAACATGATATGAATCTCAAAAGAAAAAGATGCGCTAGTGTAGGGGGGATAAGTGTTGTTGACGAATGAAATTAACTACAACGGAAACGTTTTACCGATAAATAAAACTAATGAATAAAAGAGAAATAAACAAGAAAGAACAAAAGACAGATAGAGACTTTACCTTATTGCCAATTCCATAGACAATATGGCCCTAATATTTGCAGTATAAAATGACCATGCAGCACCAATATCAAGACTTAATAACGATTTTTAACCAGACTTTCAGCGACTATAATACCGTTCTAGAGTTGGGTGGCGATGAGCCGATCTATCTGCCAGCCGATAACACCTACGAATACCATCGTATTATATTTGCCCGCGGTTTTTATGCTTCGGCGCTACATGAGATCGCACACTGGTGTGTGGCTGGTCCACAGAGGCGACTACTGGAAGATTTCGGTTATTGGTATGAACCCGATGGTCGTACTGAACAAGTCCAATCTGAATTTGAAAAAGTTGAGATTCGTCCACAAGCCTATGAATGGATTTTAGCAACCAGTGCTGGTTTTCCATTTTCAGTAAGCTGCGATAACTTAAATGGTGATGTCGAACCTGATCGGTTGGTGTTCATGCAAAAAGTGAAAGATGAATTAGATAAAATATTGCAAGAAGGGCTGCCAGTTCGAGTGGCACAGCTTTCGCTTGCGCTCAGGCAGCATTACGGTACCCCAGAATTAACCAGTGAACAGTTTATTGTTCGTTGAACGACACAATTAGGACAACGTTTTATATGATTATTGAATACGAAGAACAGCTTATCGAAATTATTGACGCACGAATCCAAGAAGCGTCAGACGACGAGTTGTTTGCTGGGGGCTACCTACGCGGACACATTTCGCTATCTACGGCTTCTTGTGAGGAAGAAGAGATCGACGATATTGCAATATTGAAGGCTCGTATCCAAGTAAGCTTAGATGAAGCAAAATCAGAATTAAGCCCGTCAGATCGAACCATCGTTAATGCACTCTGGGCTGAACTGCAAGCGCTGGTTTAACCTTGTTCGAAAATATTGAATGACTTAGTGAGATTTTCTAGCTTGTTGATTTTTGTTAGTGGACTAATCTATTAACAAATAGAAGCAAGCAGCAATAAGAATATAAGGAATCATCATGAAAGTTATCGCATTTGGCGCAAGCACTAGTAGTACATCTATTAACAAATCACTTGCGACGTACGCCGCAAACCAAATTGAAGGAGCTGATGTTGAAGTGCTTGATATCAATCAGTATGAAGTTCCTCTTTTTAGCGAAGACAAAGAGAAAGAGATCGGACAAGCTGATGGCGCTAAACAGTTTCTAGAAGCGATTGCTCAGGCTGACGCTCTAGTCATCTCATATGCAGAGCACAATGGTCATTTTCCAGCGGCTTATAAGAACTTGTTTGATTGGGCGACACGTATTGAACGTGAAGTCTTTGCTGGAAAACCTGCTGTGTACTTATCGACTTCACCGGGACCGGGTGGGGCTGCAAATGTGTTGGCCGCCGCTTTGAATTCAGCGCCATATTTTGGTGGTAATGTAAAAGCGAGTCTTTCTGTACCAAGTTTTTATGACAACTTTGACGTTGAGAATGGTGACGTTCTTAATGCTGAAATCAAACAACAACTGCAGCAAGCTGTTGCCACGTTAGTTGAGTAGCAACAGAACAAGAGATGTTAAACGAGTCTCTTGTTGTAGCAATTGAGTCGCGATAAACACAAAAAGCCACCTCGGGGAGAGGTGGCTTTTTGTGTTATATATTCACAGTTCTATTCTTTATTAACCGCTAGCGACTGGCTCGATCCCTCTCACCTAGTCATTCGCATATTTTTAAAAGCGTACTGAAATCATCATGCTTTATGGCCAGTGATGGAGACCATGGTTTTATTGGTTCGTAATTGCTTAAGAGCACTTTTTGCTAACTTAATTGGCTCTGGCGAGATGACCGCGATGATAACAAGAAGTATCAAGTTGTCGGCCATGGCACCAATCGAGCTTTGCCCTATTGAAATACTTGAAATTGCTTGGATGTTGATGACTGCAATATAAATAAACATCACGCCAATGAGTAAGAAAGCATTCACTTTAGCGTTAAGTGTTTCTGCTGTTAAGAGAGAGCTTTGCCCGTTGACTTTACGATTAGCGCGAGCATAAAGGAACCATAAAACGCAGTAAAAAAGGCCAATACCAAGGAAGTACATAGCAAATAGGTCAGCGTTAGGAAGAGATACTGTCGCCCCACCATAGAGAAGAACAAGCGTTTCTGCAGCGCCGACTAAGGCAAGCAGCAACACAAGGACTAAAAGGCTTGCGCGAAATAATACATAGTAATTCTCAGGGTTACTTTCACCTTCGGGCACTTTTGCGTAATGCTTCGCAACCACGCGAGAGACCATAATTGCCCCAAGTGTGCAGGTAGCCGATAGCGTTGAGAATAACGCATCGACGAAGACTAAGTTTGAGTCTACGTAATTTGGGCCCATCATAACGTAACCAGCAATTGCCATTATACAGAACATGACAAAGCCAGCGACCATAGCTTGATTTTCTACTTGTGTGACTTTCATAACCAATTCCTTGTCTCTAAGATATATTTTTATCAGCTATTCCATGATGTGCTGAATGGACTTTTTGCCATAGTCCCCCTTTGGGTTACAGGTTTGTTAAATTTGTTTAGATTGTGTTTGTTGTGATGGTTTTTATTGTTGCCTACATCGCGAACTAAAGACAAAGGTAACGCTATTTGCTTGAACTCAAATGGTGTTTAAAAGCGACGGTAATGGTGCTTTGGGGTTGTTACCCTAGGGCTCGGCCTTTAAATTATTTGCATAACAAGCCTGTTAATAGATAAGCGTGATGAGGAGCGGGGCGGAATCCGATGCTGGGTCGAGTCGAGTTGGTTATCGAAGTAGGCTTATTTTATAAAATTCGAATTAAAACTGTGATGGATGCTATCAAAAATCGTTATTGTCCTTTTTGATGTTAATTATATTTGCCAGTATGTAAGAAATATTTACTTACATTCGCTCTTGATCCGAAGAACTAATAGGTTGGCTGTCGCTCTTTGATTGAAGCGAATAGGTTGGAGGGGGAAGCGTTGAGGTACGCCACTAATCGTGGTAAATCCTTATTGATAGAATGGCAATGACAATAAGGAGTGTCTATGTCCTTACCTATAGAAGGTTGGCAAGTGTTTAGTGACAAGTACCCAAGTGTGGTAACGGCCATTGGGGAGGCTGAATTTCTGTCAGAGTTATCGAAGCTTGTGACTCAAATTATTGGTTATGAAAGCCTAGTGGTGATGGGATTTAACCAAGGTCAACCCCCTGTCATGATCTATAACGATTCAGATTACTTCTGTGACGAGGTGAAAAACAAAGAGTTGCTCAATACGTTAGTTCTTGATCCCTTTTATCAGCTGATAAGGGCGGGCATTAAAGATGGAATTTACAAGCTTGACGACATTGCACCCGATGAATTTTATACCAGCGATTACTACCAACAGGTGTATAAGCAAACTGGGTTAAAGAAAGAGGTTGGGATGTTGATACAGTGTTCCGCAGAATTTAATGTTGTGCTATCACTCGGACTTCGTGAGCAAGAAGCGGTGTCTTGCGATGAAAAGTCTCGCCTCGATATTTATTTTGAACTCATTCAGGCTGCCGTGAGTAAGCATTTTAAAATGAGCAATAATGAAGAACGAACCATCGGCCATCAACTCAACGATATTTTTAGCAATTTCGGTAAGGACTTTTTGAGTGAGCGAGAATGTCAGGTCACGCAACTTGTGCTGCAAGGCTATTCGACGAAGGCGATCGCTCCTTTATTGGAGGTCAGTACGGAAACGGTTAAAGTGTATCGAAAGCGAATACATAATAAGTTAAAGATATCGTCACAATCCGAGCTGTTCTCCCTTTTTCTGGAGGCGGCTTCGTCAGTGCCATCTGACAGTAACATTGATCCTTTGACGGTATATTTTGGTGGGAAACATGTTCACTAACCACTCAGTATGTCCCCTGAATGGGTTATGGAAGTAAATGTTAAAAATATTTAACATTTACTTGTGTTGATGATGCGCAAAGTAGCAACGCTTTCTCGTCATATAATACATCTCCTTATCTGAGATTGCGCTAGAGCCGCGCAAACCTCCAGTTACCCCAGTCTTTTTGGTAGTCAAAGGCTGGGTTTTTTTTGCTTTCTTGTTTGTTAAGTGCAAGTGGTGTAAAAAATAATGCCCAAAAATGATGTGATATTGAATTCTAGAAGGTCGTTACTGATTTAGTGGCTCATTAATCTGCGTGATAATCTCTATTCTCAGCGTACCAATTAAACGGTGCAGTCCGAAAAATTTGTGACCTTTATCGAGTAAAAAAAAAGACTTTCTATTTGATGTGATAAATATCACATTTAGGTTTATTTTGACACTTGAACATTCTGTACAAAGGGTAGAATGAGGGTTAATTGTTAAATAAGTGTAGATATATATGGTGTATTGTTCTAAAAAACTTGTTCTTTTAAGAATTTTAAATAACCACTTTTGTCTATCTAGCACTTTGTAGCGATAAGTTTTAAAGGATTAGCGATATTTCAGGGTAATCTGCTGGTTATTCGAGCAAACAGGCTTGTTATGCCATTTCTGTTACAAATTAATGGCAAATTACTTTGAAGGTTGGTAATGTGAACCGCAATCTTTGTATGGATTTAGATTTTTGTGCTCATTGTTGAAGCTAAATTAATCTAAAATGCTGTCCGTTCTAGCAAATATACGAAGACGTCATGGATGCAATAAAAATTACTTGGAGTTAGATGCATGTATAAGAACAAAATCACTCAAGCCCTTCTTCTAGGCGCGAGTATGGCAGTGGCTGCCACCTCTTTTTCGTCGCTTGCCGCAGACGTTCCTGCTGGCACAAAACTAGCAGATAAACAAGAGCTTGTACGTGGTAATGGTACAGAAGTAGCAACACTTGATCCGCACAAATCTCAAGGCGTTCCAGAATCACATGTTATTCGTGATCTTCTAGAAGGCTTGGTCAACCAAGATGCAAACGGCAAAACTATCCCCGGTGTTGCTAAGTCTTGGGAAACGGAAGACAACAAAACGTTTATATTCCATCTTCGTGATGACGCGAAGTGGTCTAACGGCGACCCTGTAACCGCCAATGACTTTGTATTCAGCTTCCAACGTGCAGTTGACCCTAAAACGGCTTCTCCGTACGCTTGGTATATGGAATACACCAAGATGGCGAATGCAAAAGACATCGTTGCTGGTAAGAAAGACAAGAGTGAGCTAGGTGTTAAGGCACTGGATGACCATACATTACAAGTGTCTTTGGATACTGCGGTTCCTTATTTTGTAATGATGATGGGTCACACAACGGTTAAGCCTGTTCACCAAGCAACGGTCGAAAAATTTGGTGACCAATGGACGAAGCCAGAAAACTTCGTAGGTAACGGCGCATTTGTACCAAACAAATGGGTAGTAAACGAGCGTCTAGAGCTTGTTAAGAGCGATACATATTGGGATAAAGATAAGACAGTATTGACCAAGGTAACGTTCCTACCAATTGAAAACCAAGTAGCGGAAATGAACCGTTTCTTGTCTGGTGAATTAGATTTCACTTACGAAGTACCGAATGAGCACTTCCGTCGCCTACAAAAAGAATACCCACAAGACGTTGCTATCAAAGGTAACCTTTGTACTTATTACTACCAATTTAATGCACAAAAAGCACCGTTCGACGACGTTCGCGTTCGTAAAGCGATGTCTTATGCAATGGACCGCGATATCATCTCTAAAGCGATCCTTGGCCAAGGCCAAAAACCTGCTTATTTCTTAACGCCTGAAATCACAGCGGGATTTGATCCGGTGACTCCAGCTTACGGTCAGTTGACGCAAAAAGAGCGTGTTGCAGAAGCAAAACGTCTCCTTGAAGAAGCCGGCTACTCGAAGAGTAACCCTCTAGAATTTGATCTTTTGTACAACACGTCTGAAAACCACAAGAAGATTGCGGTAGCCATTGCTTCAATGTGGAAAAAAGAACTGGGTATCAATGCAAAACTTGAGAACCAAGAGTGGAAATCGTACCTAGACAGTAAAGATACAGGTAACTTTGACGTTGCACGTGCTGGCTGGTGTGGTGACTACAATGAAGCTTCTTCATTCTTAACTCTAATGGTGAGCGCTAACACAACAGCGGGTCAGCACTACAAGAGTGCAGAGTACGATGCGGTGATCGAAAAAGCACTGGCTTCTACTTCTGAAGAAGAGCGTACTAAGCTTTATATCGACGCTGAAAAACTACTCGCGAAAGACATGCCTATCGCACCAATCTATCAGTACGTGACGACTCGTCTCGTGTCACCTGAGCTTGGTGGTTACCCTGAAGGTAACGCTGAAGATAAGATCTATTCTAAAGATCTCTACATCAAAGCTAAATAAAACCCTATAAAAAATATAACGATATAAGACACTGTGTGTGCGAAAGCACACGCAGGGTCTCTTCTATTTTAAATTGTCACAGACTGGATGAGTGAGTTTATGCTTAAATTCATTATGAAACGGATATTCGAAGCAATCCCAACCTTGTTGGTGCTTATTACCGTATCTTTCTTCCTGATGCGTTTTGCACCAGGTAACCCTTTTTCAAGTGAGCGTCCCCTTCCTCCGGAAGTGATGGCGAACATTGAAGCAAAATATGGTCTTGATAAGCCTGTGTTTGAGCAGTACACCACGTACTTGACGAACATTCTACAAGGTGACTTTGGTCCTTCCTTCAAATATCAAGATTACACCGTAAATGAGCTGATTGCCGTGGCACTGCCTGTGTCTGCAAAAGTTGGTTTTATTGCCTTTATATTCACCGTGATCATGGGGGTAAGCGTCGGCACTATTGCCGCCTTGAAGCATAATACCTGGGTCGACTACACCATAATGTCGACCGCCATGCTCGGGGTGGTGATGCCATCCTTCGTGTTGGCACCCGCATTGATCTACCTATTTTCGCTCCATTGGAATATCTTTCCAGCAGGCGGCTGGCACGATGGCGGCATGAAGTACATCGTCTTACCTGTGATGGCAATGTCGTTGCTTTACGTGGCAACGTTTGCCCGTATCACTCGTGGCAGCATGATTGAAACACTGAACAGTAACTTTATCCGTACTGCTCGCGCGAAAGGGTTGAGCTACCGTTACATCGTTCTCAAGCATGCTTTAAAACCTGCATTGCTCCCGGTTGTTTCTTACATGGGACCTGCGTTTGTTGGCATCATCACCGGTTCAGTAGTGGTTGAAACGATCTTTGGCTTACCCGGTATCGGTAAACTGTTTGTGAACGCTGCCTTTAACCGCGACTACTCGCTAGTAATGGGAGTCACCATTTTGATTGGTTTCCTATTCATTCTTTTCAACGCTATCGTTGATATTTTACTGGCGATGATTGACCCGAAAATTCGTTACTAAGGGAGTGCGGTAATGATGTTAACGAAAAAAGAAAACTTGGAAGCGATTGAAAAATTTTCCGAGAATCTAGAAATTGAAGGCCGCAGTTTGTGGCAAGACGCTCGTATTCGTTTTATGCGTAATAAAGCGGCGATGGTCAGTCTATTTATTCTGACTTTAATGACGCTAGCGGTGATTTTCTTACCGATGTTTGCTCAGCACGCGTTTGATGATACCGATTGGTATGCGATGCACGCTGCGCCGAGCGCCGATCACTGGTTTGGTACCGACAGCTTGGGTCGCGACTTGTACACACGTACGCTAATCGGTGGACGAATCTCGCTGATGGTCGGTATCTTGGGGGCGTTTGTTGCGGTATTAATTGGTACCTTGTACGGCGCAACGTCGGGATTCATCGGCGGTCGTGTCGATCGTATCATGATGCGTATCCTGGAGATCCTATACGCGGTGCCTTTCATGTTCCTTGTGATTGTACTAGTGACATTCTTTGGACGAAATATCGTTCTAATCTTTGTGGCGATAGGGGCCATTGCGTGGCTGGATATGGCGCGTATTGTTCGTGGACAAACACTCAGCCTGCGTAATAAAGAGTTTATCGAAGCGGCGTATGTTTCTGGTGTGAGTAACTGGAAAATCATTACAAAGCACATTGTTCCAAACGTATTGGGTATCGTTGCGGTGTATTCAACGCTGCTGATTCCAAGCATGATTTTGACGGAATCTTTCCTTTCTTTCCTTGGCTTAGGTGTTCAAGAACCCATGACAAGTTGGGGCGCGCTTCTTCAAGAAGGCTCTCAAACCATGGAAGTGGCGATTTGGCAGTTGATTTACCCTGCCATCTTTATGGTCGTGACCTTGTTCTGCTTCAACTATGTGGGCGATGGTCTTCGTGACGCGCTTGATCCAAAAGACAGATAAGAATTAGAGAAAGGAAACAATATGAGCTTATTAGATGTCAAAGATCTGCGAGTCGAATTTACCACGCAAGATGGTATTGTTACCGCAGTTAACGATTTAAATTTCTCACTAAACCAAGGTGAAACCTTAGGTATTGTGGGTGAGTCAGGGTCAGGTAAATCGCAAACGGTTTTTGCGATTATGGGCCTACTGGCCAAAAACGGTATTATTTCTGGCAGTGCAAAGTTTGAAGGCAACGAGATTCTAAATCTGCCTGAAAAGGCCTTGAACAAGGTGCGCGCTGAACAAATTGCCATGATTTTCCAAGACCCGATGACGTCGCTCAACCCTTATATGAAGGTGAGTGACCAGTTGATGGAAGTGCTTATGCTTCACAAAGGCATGGGAAAATCAGAAGCATTTGAAGAATCGGTACGCATGCTTGAAGCAGTAAAAATCCCTGAGGCTCGCAAGCGTATTACCATGTACCCTCATGAGTTCTCCGGTGGTATGCGCCAACGTGTCATGATTGCTATGGCGTTGTTGTGTCGCCCTAAACTGCTTATCGCCGATGAACCAACCACCGCATTAGATGTGACCGTTCAAGCACAAATCATGGATTTGCTTAACGAGCTTAAAAGCGAATTTAATACCGCTATCATCATGATCACCCACGATCTGGGTGTTGTGGCAGGATCGTGTGACAAGGTATTGGTGATGTACGCTGGTCGTACCATGGAATATGGGACGGTTGACGAAATATTTTACCAGCCGACGCACCCGTATGCAGAAGGTCTTCTTAAAGCGATTCCACGTCTCGATAGCGTAGAAGCGGTGCTACCGACCATACCGGGCAACCCACCCAACCTGCTGCGTCTGCCAACAGGCTGTCCTTACCAAGAGCGTTGCCATCGAGTGACCGATCGTTGCCGTAAAGAAGCACCGATACTGACGAGCTTTGGGCAAGATCGCCAACGCGCGTGTTTTTCTGATTGGGAGACTTGGGTACGATGAACGCTATTTCAAATAATAAATCTCTACTGCTTGATGTTAAGAACCTCAAGGTACATTTCAGCATTGCATCTAAATCTTCGTGGCCATGGTCAAAACCTGCCAATCTAAAGGCGGTCGATGGTATCGATGTTCACCTTTACGAGGGCGAAACCTTAGGCGTTGTTGGTGAGTCAGGCTGTGGAAAATCGACGTTTGCTCGCGCGATTATTGGCTTGGTTGAAGCAACGGAAGGCGAAGTCATGTGGTTAGGTCAAGACCTGACTAAGATGGAAGCGGTTCAGCGCCGTGAAACGCGCAAAGAGATTCAGATGATTTTCCAAGATCCCCTGGCATCATTGAATCCACGTATGAGCGTTGGTGATATCATCGCCGAGCCTCTACAAACATTTTATCCGCAACTATCTAAGCAAGAAGTGAAGGATCAAGTGAAGGAAATGATGACGAAAGTAGGCTTGTTGCCTAACGTGATCAACCGTTATCCTCACGAATTTTCTGGCGGTCAGTGTCAACGTATCGGGATTGCTCGAGCCTTGATTCTGAAACCCAAAATGATCATCTGTGATGAGCCGGTTTCAGCGCTTGATGTGTCGATTCAAGCACAAGTGGTTAACCTACTTAAAGAGCTACAAACGGAATTAGGCTTGAGCCTAGTGTTCATTGCGCATGACCTGTCGGTAGTGAAACATATCTCTGACCGTGTTCTAGTGATGTATTTAGGTAACGCTGTTGAACTCGGTGAAGCCGATGCTTTGTTTGCTGACCCTAAGCACCCTTATACGCGCGCGCTAATGTCTGCAGTACCGATCCCGGATCCAAGACTGGAGCGTTCTAAAACCATTCAAATGTTGGAAGGGGACTTGCCGTCGCCGATTAACCCACCGTCTGGTTGTGTATTTAGGACTCGTTGCCCTCAAGCAACGGAACAGTGTGCTCAGCAAAAGCCGACCATTCAAGGCTCAGATGTGCACGCCGTGTCTTGCCTTAACGTTTCGGTCTAGTTCGCTCTATTTTCGCAGTAGCGTCGCTATGTCGCTTAAGCGTTATGAACAGCAAAGACAATAATTTCAGCCTGTGACAGGCCTAAGCGCGACATCAATTTGAGTCGCGCTTTTTTTGTTCCTTCAGTTTATTCGAACATCTTCTTTTACCTACCCCACTGAACCTTAGCGATCTCGTTCTCTATACTGATTTCAAAGCAGAATAAAGTGAGTGTGGGTAATGGGTAAATTAGTTGATGGCGTATGGCATGACGTTTGGTATGACACAAAAACCAGTGGCGGTAAGTTTGTCCGTGAAGATGCAGGGTTTCGCCATTGGGTGAAAAATGAGGCTGGAGCAAAGTTTCTGCCGGAATCGGGCCGTTACCATCTCTACGTTTCTCTCGCATGCCCTTGGGCGCACCGAACGTTGATCTTTCGTGCATTAAAGGGACTCGAACCTCATATTGATGTAACCGTAGTATGCCCTGACATGCTCAGCCAAGGTTGGTCTTTTGGGCTTCCTGAACCTTTATTCGGTTTCTCAAATCTTCATGAGATATATACAAAAGCAAAATCAGATTATTCAGGTCGCGTTACCGTTCCTGTGCTTTGGGATAAAAAAACGCAGACGATTGTGAGTAACGAATCGTCTGAGATTATTCGCATGTTTAATTCTGAGTTCAATGATTTAACAGGAAATACGGACGACTATTATCCCGAGAAACTGCGCAAAAGCATTGATGATTGGAATGACTTTATCTATCCAGCGATAAATAACGGGGTATATCGCTGTGGGTTTGCCACGATGCAAGATGCCTATGAAGAGGCGTATACAGAGTTGTTCAATGCCTTAGATAAAGTTGATGAGCATCTATCTCAGCATCGCTACATAGCGGGAAGTCAGATAACAGAAGCAGACTGGCGCTTGTTTACGACCTTAGTGCGGTTTGATGCGGTTTATGTTGGTCACTTTAAATGCAACAAAAAGCGCATTGCCGACTATGAGCATATTCAAGGCTATCTCAAAGAATTGTATCAGGTCGCTGGGGTGAAAGAGACAACCGATATGTATCATATCAAGCGTCACTATTACTTTAGTCATGCTGGGATTAATCCAACGCAAATTGTGCCGATGGGGCCTGATTTAGATTTAGAATCGTTGCATGGTCGAGAAAGCATCTAGCGTTGCCGAATCAAGGTGATGAGCGATTTAAAGTCGTTAAGAGTTAAGAGTTAAGAGTTAAGAGTTCAAAAGCAAAAAGCGCCTTCGGTAACGAAGGCGCTTTTTCATAGGACTAATGATTTGTTGCTTGCGTGAATGTTATCTCGCTAGCGACATTAATTAGCCTTGCTCTTGGCTTGACTGAATTGCTGTTAGAGCGATAGTGTAAACAATGTCGTCTACTAGCGCGCCACGTGACAAGTCATTAACCGGTTTGCGCATGCCTTGCAGCATTGGACCGATTGATACAAGGTCAGCTGAACGTTGTACTGCTTTGTATGTCGTGTTACCTGTGTTTAGATCAGGGAATACGAATACGGTTGCTTTACCGGCAACTGGAGAGTTAGGCGCTTTAGAAGCGGCAACATTTTCCATGATAGCAGCATCGTACTGTAGCGGACCGTCAATGATAAGGTCAGGACGTTTCGCTTGAGCAAGTTTCGTTGCTTCACGTACTTTATCAACATCTGCGCCTTTACCAGACTCACCAGTAGAGTATGAGATCATTGCAACGCGAGGCTCGATACCAAATGCAGTTGCAGAGTCTGCAGACTGAATAGCAATCTCAGCAAGCTGTTCAGCCGTTGGGTCTGGGTTGATCGCACAGTCACCGTAAACCAATACTTGGTCAGGCAGAAGCATGAAGAAGATAGAGGATACGATAGACGCATCAGGCGCCGTTTTGATGATTTGGAACGGAGGCACGATAGTGTTTGCTGTCGTGTGTACCGCACCAGAAACAAGGCCGTCAACTTCGTTGTTTTCTAGCATCATTGTGCCTAGGAAAACTGAATCTTGAAGTTTTTCACGAGCCACAACTTCTGTCATGCCCTTCGCACCGCGAAGCTCAACAAGACGAGCAACATAGTTATCGCGTACTGCATCGGCGTCGATGATTTGTACGCCAGCACCCAATTCAACACCTTGTTGCGCAGCAACGCGGCGAATCTCTTCAGGGTTACCAAGAAGCACACATTCAGCAATACCGCGCTCTGCACAGATAGCCGCCGCTTTAACGGTACGTGGCTCATCGCCTTCAGGAAGGACGATACGCTTGCCAGCTTTGCGAGCGAACTCAGTTAGCTGGTAACGGAATGCTGGTGGGCTCAAACGACGAGACTTTTCAGTCCCTTCCGTCATTGATTCAATCCAGTTGCCATCAACATGGCCAGCAACGTGGTCATTGATGAACTCAATACGCTCTTTATCATCCGCAGGGACTTCAATGCTAAAGCTTTGCAGGTTCAGAGACGTTTGCCATGTGTTACCTTGTGCCTTGAAGATTGGCAGGCCAGTATCAAGTGCAGGCTTAATTAGGTCACGGATTTCAGTTGGAATGTCGTATCCGCCAGTTAGCAAGATAGCACCAATGTCAACGCCGTTCATTGAAGCAAGTGCAGCAGCAACGATAACATCTGGACGATCCGCTGAAGTGACAAGCAATGAACCTGGCTTGAAGTGTTCAATCATGTTTGGCAGTGAACGTGCACAGAAGGTAATGCTTTTCACACGACGAGTGGCGATGTCGCCTTCGTTGATGATTTCAGCATTAAGGTGCTGCGCCATATCGATAGCACGCGTTGCAATAAGGTCGATGCTCCAAGGCACGCAACCTAGCACACGAATTGGGCTAGTGTTGAAGATTTCCATCACTTTCAATTCGTTTTGTTTTGCAGTGTCTGCATCATCAAAGATTTCAGAAAGGTCAGGGCGAGTACGGCCTGCTTCATCCACGGGTGCGTTCAATTTGTTGATGATAACGCCAGAGATGTTCTTATTCTTTGTACCACCAAAGTTTGAACACGCTACTTCAATACGCTCTTTAAGCTGTACTGGGTTGTCTGTACTTGGTGTTGCAACCATGACGATTTCTGCACCAAGTGTCGCTGCAATTTCCGCGTTCACTTGGTTAGCGAATGGGTGCTTACGAGTTGGAACCAAACCTTCGATTAGAGTCACATCTGCATCTTTATTGATTTGGTTGTAACGCTCTACAATCGTCTCTAGCAGCTCATCCATGTTGTCGTTGCCGATTAGGCTTTCTGCGACAGACATTTGAAGAGGCGAACCAATTTTCATATCGCTGTTCGCGGCAACGATAGTTGTGGTTAGATCAGGCTGATCACCACCACTACGAGGTTGAGCAATTGGTTTGTAGAAAGAAACTTTAACACCTTTACGCTCCATTGCGCGAAGGAGACCCATGCTAACGCTAGTTAGGCCGACGCCTGCGCTAGTAGGGATAAGCATAATAGTACGGGACATTCTTTGAGCACCTCAAACTATATAAGGGGGGAAGAAGCTCAGTGCATTTGTGCACTTCGATTGGGGGCAAGCGAGAAAAACTGAGCTTAATAAAAAACTGGCCGACCATTAGGTCAGCCAGTTTGAATCTTACAGACCTGCTAGACGCGCAGTGTCTTCGGCAATCACTAGCTCTTCGTTAGTCGAGATAACCATTGCTGGGATACGGCTGTCAGCTGAAGTGATAGTACCTTCACCACCGAAGCGTGCTTTCAGGTTCGCATCGTTATCTACTTCGATACCGAATACGCCTAGACGGTTAAGAACCATTTCACGGATTGGTGCAGAGTTCTCACCGATACCACCAGTAAAGATGATAGCGTCTAGACGGCCGTCTAGAGTTGCCGTGTAGCCAGCAACGTATTTTGCAAGGCGGTGACAGAACACGTCCATCGCACGCGTTGCTTCTTCTTTCTCGCCGTAGTTGTCTTCAACAAAACGACAGTCAGAAGTCACTTCAGTTAGACCTTGTAGGCCAGACTCTTTCGTTAGCATCGTGTTGATTTGCTCAACTGAGTAACCTAGTGCGTCATGCAGGTGGAAGATGATCGCAGGATCGATGTCACCACAACGCGTACCCATCACAAGACCTTCAAGTGGAGTAAGACCCATTGAAGTATCTACAGACTCACCATTTTTGATAGCACATACAGATGCGCCGTTACCAAGGTGGCAGTTGATGATGTTTAGTTCGCTTGTTGGCTTGCCTAGTAGCTCAGCAGCTTCACGAGCGATAAATAGGTGAGAAGTACCGTGCATGCCGTAGCGACGGATGCCGTGCTCTTTGTACAAGTTGTACGGAAGGGCATATAGGTAAGACTCTTGAGGCATTGTTTGGTGGAATGCTGTGTCAAATACCGCTACGTTTTTAAGCTCAGGGAAGCTGTGCTTAGCCGCTTCGATGCCAATGATGTGCGCAGGGTTGTGAAGAGGTGCAAACGTTGAAGCACCTTCAATTCCTTTAAGAACATCATCAGTGATAAGTGCAGACGAAGTGAATTGCTCGCCACCGTGTACGATACGGTGACCGATAGCGCCTAGGTTAGCTTTAAGCTCAGGCTTAGAACCAAGAATAGTTTCTACCATGAACGCTAATGCTTCTTCGTGAGCAGCACCGTTACCTAGTTGTGCTTCGTGTTTGCCATCAAGTTTCCACTTGATACGTGCTTCAGGAAGGTGAAGACACTCAGCAAGGCCTGTTAGGTGTTCTTCACCATTGGTTGCGTCAACGATAGCGAACTTAAGAGAAGAACTGCCGCAGTTTAAAACTAAAACTAGCTTAGACATTAAAGGTTACCTGTAATTTGTCTGATCGAAGATCAAGGGTATAAATATCTCAAGGCTGAGATCGCACAAATTGTTACGATTCAGCCTTGATCAAAAATTCAACAATTGCCGTATAATCATAAGCGATTTTCTCAGAAAATCACTTTTGCGTCCTTGCGACGTTCATCTCTGGGTTGCCTTATCCGAAAATAAAGTCAACAATGAGATTGAGGTTACGCAGAGAATAACGATATTGCGTAATGATAACAAAATAAATTTGAAAGAATATTAACTTTCGTCAATATTTTGCGTTTTTATTTGAATGGTTAAACTTTTTTTTAGTGAGGTTGCCGATGAGTGAAAGACTAAGCTTAACTCAGAGTTTGAAAAATGGTCAGAAGTACATGGATACTTGGCCGATGAGAAAAGAGTTAACGCCTCTGTTTCCAGAACAGCGCATTATTAAGGCGACAAAGTTTGCTGTGAAAGTGATGCCTGCAGTGGCGGCTATTAGTGTGCTTACTCAGATGGTCTTCAACAACGCACAAGCGCTCCCTCAAACAATTGTTATTGCATTGTTTGCGATCAGTCTACCGCTACAAGGCATGTGGTGGTTGGGAAACCGGTCAAACACCACATTACCTCCTGCACTGGCATCTTGGTACCGCGAGCTTCATCAAAAGGTGACGGAAACGGGTTATGCCTTAGAGCCACCGAAAGCGAAACCTCGCTACAAAGAATTGGCGGTTATGCTGAATAATGCTTTTCGACAGCTCGACCGCAGCTCGTTTGAGCGTTGGTTCTAATAATAGTATTGAATTTTTAAAACAGCCTGCTGAGTAGCAGGCTGTTTTTTTATGATAAGAGTTATAGAGTTATATCAGAGTGTCTTCATACATAAGTAAGATCTTCGCTTTTTGGTGACTACTGTGGTTCGTATGCGCGGGAGACCTGGTAGATGTAACCGCTGTCGGTCGTAAACCAGACGACGCCTTTCGTATCAGAGGTAATGTCTCTTATCCTCTCATTGAACTCCTCGTAGTAACGCCTTTCTTCCAACACTTGTCCCGCTTGATTGATTTCGAGTAGGTTGATGTGAGTCAACTTCAACGCACCGATTAATAGCTTACCTTCTAGGCGAGGAAAGTACTGATGTGGGTAAATATAAAGCGAACCTGGTGCGATTGATGGGATATAGACTTTTTTCGGTGCGGCGATCCCTTCTTTTTCTTGCGCTTCGCCAACATTTAACGGCCCCCAGTACTCTTTTCCGTGTGAAGTGACCGGCCAGCCGTAGTTATGACCTTTTACAATCAAATTGAGTTCGTCACCGCCTCTAGGGCCATGTTCGATTGCCCACAATTGTTGGGTCCTAGGGTGATAAGCAATACCTTGGGGGTTGCGGTGCCCATAGCTGTAAATTTCGGGTAGGTAATTCCCATCCTCAATGAATGGATTATCGCTAGGGATTGTACCGTCAAGGTTTAGCCTTACGATGGTTCCTGCGTGGGTCTTGGTGTTTTGGCCGTTGTCCCTATCTCCCGCATCACCAATGGTCATAAACACTTTATTATCTTGAATAACGAGCCGACTACCAAAATGACGACCTGTCGTTACTGCCGTGTTGCTGGTAAATAGGTCTTGCCAGTTGACCAGGGTTTGATTTTCAAGCGTGGCTTTTGCAAGCGTCGGTGCACCCCCATCATCGACGGGCTTCGCGTAAGTAAAAAAGAACTCATTATCATTTTTGGGGCTTTGCACTATGTCCATCAGCCCGCCCTGTCCTTTGCTATAAATCTCAGGTAGCCCAGCAATGGTTTCGGAATGGCCAGTTTTGCTATTGAGTAGTAGCAATTTACCAGAACGAATCGAGACGAGAAAATGCGTATCAGAAAAGGTTTCGATTGCCCATGGTACGCCAGAAACTTGCGTGAGCTTTTTATGCTCACTGCTTTCAAATTCTTGAGCGTTAGCTGTTGAAGCTATACATCCTATAAGGCCTATACGGATGAGAGATTTTATGTCCATTTTTATCCCTTTAAGACGACGTTATTTCAAATATAGTCGGGAATGCTGATTAGTAATAGATCGGGAAGTTGTCATCGTGGTTCATGTTGGCCATTGCTATTTGTCGTGCGTTCACTGCTATGGTTTCGTCATTGAAAAATAGACAGCGCATCCTGTATTGTATTATGTACGGCGCAGAGGGAATGTTTTTTGTGAAACTGTCCTGCCCGCACGTTTGCAGCGCTAGATGTTAATAACTTCTTTCAATTTGGTGTGCTTACTGGTAGTAATATTGGTTAAGTGTGATTAATAAATCACATCGATAATAGATCGTAAAATAATAATTACACCTCAAATTCAATAATGGGGTGTCGTCACAGCAAACACAAAAACGAGTTGCTGAATCAAGGAGTCAAGATGAAAGCAAGCAAGCTAATTACCACCGCGATTTTAACGGGGGCAGCATTGTTGTCTTCAGCCAGCATTATGGCAAAAACGGCAAAAGTTGCCGTTTCACAAATCGTTGAACACCCTGCGTTGGATGCGACAAGACAAGGATTGGTTGATGGCCTTAAAGCCAACGGTTATGAAGAGGGTAAGAATTTAGAGTTTGAGTATAAGACAGCGCAAGGTAATCCTGCGATTGCGGTTCAGATTGCTCGCCAATTTGTTGGTGAACGCCCAGATGTGCTCGTCGGAATTGCTACGCCGACCGCACAAGCGCTTGTTTCTGCCACGCGTGATATCCCGGTTGTTTTTACTGCTGTGACCGATCCGGTAGGCGCAAAGTTAGTTAAGCAACTCGAGCAGCCAGGACAAAATGTAACGGGCTTGTCAGATTTGTCTCCAGTTGACCAGCACGTGGCGCTTATTAAAGAAATTATGCCAAGCGTGAAAACGATCGGTGTGGTTTATAATCCTGGCGAAGCTAACGCCGTGAGTTTGATGGAGCTGTTGAAAGAAAGCACCAAGAAACATGGTATCGAATTGGTTGAAGCAACAGCGCTTAGAACGGCGGATGTTCAAACCGCGACTCAGGCAATTGTTGGTAAGTCAGACATTATCTATGCGTTGATCGATAACACTGTTGCCAGTGCAATTGAAGGTATGATTGTTTCAGCAAACCAAGCGAATACACCAGTGTTTGGTGCAGCAACGTCTTATGTTGAGCGTGGTGCAGTAGCAAGCCTTGGCTTTGATTACTACCAGATAGGCGTGCAAACGGCGGACTACGTTGCACAAATTTTAGATGGTAAAGATCCCGGTGAACTGGATGTTAAAGTCGCTAAAGGGTCGGATCTCGTTATTAATGCGACGGCCGCTAAAAAATTGGGTCTAACGATTCCTAAAACCGTCATGGATCGCGCGACCAGCGTTAAATAGGTTTTGTTCCTATTCCGGACCGAGTGCTCTACTCGGTCCTTATAAATAAGCAGAAAAGGAGTTGTTATGTCTGCTTTTGCATTTTTCGGTGCCATTGAAATAGGCCTTATTTATGGCTTAGTGGCACTGGGTGTTTACCTTACTTTCAGAGTGCTCGATTTCCCTGACCTGAGTGTTGATGGCAGTTTTCCTATGGGCGCTGCAGTGGCAGCAACGGCCATCGTTTCTGGAATTAACCCTTGGCTCGCGACGGGAATGGCTATTGTTGCTGGCGCAGCGACAGGTTGGGTCACGGCTTTTTTAGCGGTTCGTTGTGGTATTTTGCATCTTCTGGCCTCTATCTTGACGATGATCGCTGCATTTTCTATCAATATCCGAATCATGGGTCGACCTAATATCGCGCTGTTAGGTGAGGAGACGATTTTAACGCCATTCGAAATGATGGGGGATTCAATGTACATTCGTCCTATCGTTGTTGGTGTATTAGTCCTTATTTCCGCTTGGTTTGTTGTCCGCTTATTGAATAGTGACTTTGGTTTAGGGCTTCGCGCGACGGGTGTCAATGCACGTATGGTGAAAGCTCAAGGCGCAAGCACCGCGTTATACACGTATTTTTGCTTGGCGTTATCAAATGGGTTCGTTGGTTTTGCAGGCGCGCTGTTTGCTCAAACGAACAGCTTTGCTGATGTGACTTCAGGGGTAGGGACGATTGTTGTCGGCTTAGCGGCTGTTATTCTCGGTCAAACGCTTATTCCTGGTCGACGAATTTGGATCGCTGTTGTGGCGGTTATCGTTGGGTCCGTTTTGTATCGCCTTGCGGTCGCGTTTGCCTTAAGTAGTGGTATGTTCGGATTACAGGCATCAGATCTTAACTTGGTTACGGCCATCCTTGTTGCCGCAGCGTTGATTGCGCCGAAGATTAAGGGGAACCTTAAAGCAAAAAAGGTCGGTAAGCCTGTTGAGAATAAGGCAAATTCAAATTCAGGCAAAACGGGGAAAGTAACATGATTCGATTAGAAGATATTCAGGTCACTTTTAACCCAGGAACGATCCTGGAAAACCGCGCGTTACGAAGTGTGAATTTAGAGGTTCCAGAGCATCAGTTTCTGACGGTTATTGGTTCTAATGGCGCTGGGAAATCAACCTTATTAGGCGCCGTGACAGGTGAAACACCAATGATTGGTGGTCGGGTTTTGATTGATGAGATGGATGTCACTAGGCAAACTGTCGATCAGCGTGCTAACCAATGCGCACGTGTTTTTCAGGACCCACTAGCGGGGACCTGTGCCGATTTAACAATCGAAGAGAACATGGCATTGGCTTACATGCGCGGGAAAAAACGAGGCTGGAGTATGTCACTTTCCTCAAAACGTCGTCAGCTATTTCAAGAGCGTATTAGTATTCTTGGCTTGGGATTAGAAGATCGCCTAGGTGACAACATTGGGCTATTGTCAGGTGGTCAACGCCAAGCCGTGAGCTTAGTGATGGCGACGCTCTCCGACAGTAAGTTACTATTACTCGATGAGCATACTGCTGCGTTAGATCCTCGTATGGCGGCTTTCATTATCGACCTGACAAAAAAGGTCATCAATGAGTTTAACCTGACCGTTATGATGGTGACTCACTCGATGAAAGATGCGCTTGCGTGTGGTGATAGAACGGTAATGTTGCACCAAGGTGAGATCGTGTTGGATGTTGCCGGTGATCAGCGCGCCAATATGTCGGTACCGGACCTACTTGAGATGTTCTCTAAGGTAAGAGGCGAAGAATTAGCGGATGATAGCTTGCTGCTTAGCTAGTTATTTAAGGTGTATGAGGTTGTCGCTACGCCCTAAGTTCTAACCCTACCAACTGTGATCCCTCTTCAATTTGAAGGGGGATTTTTTTATAGGGGAAGTTAATTAAAATAGTCTTATCTCAATCGTTTAATAAGAAGATACCCATGAGCACACCTTATCTCTACCACTCCCAAACGACCGATGGCGTGACGCTGAACGTGAGCTATCTCGTGATTGAATTATTAACCGAAGATCTATCTTTCGAGCGTGTTCTGCTCAGGCATGAGCCTGATAATGAAGAATATATGATTGAGATGCAGCCTATGGGTCTCAAAGGTCAATTGAGGGTGTGGCGTGCAGAGCTGCCGATGAGTCTTGATAAAGACGTCACATACTACACGTTCAAAGCAATCTTAGGAGCCAAGCAATATTGGTTAGATGGCCGAGGGGTGCAGCCCAGGATGCCAGGAAGAGAATATCACTTTAAATACAATCGTGTCGATCGCCCACCAGAGTGGGTGTCAGAACAAGTTTTTTATCAAATATTCCCCGACAGGTTCTGTAATGGTGACCCGTCTTTGAGCGTAGAAACAGGTGAATATCAATATCTTGGTAAGAATCGACAATCGGTTAAACGACAGTGGGGGGATCCGGTTGGTCAGCACGGTAATACCGGGGCGGTCGAGTTCTACGGTGGCGATTTAGCGGGTATACAAGCAAAACTAGACTATTTACAGGCGTTGGGCATCACCACCCTTTACCTTAACCCTATATTCAAGTCCTACTCGAATCATAAATACGACACAGTTGACTATTTTTCGATTGACCCAAAATTTGGCACCAATCAGCAGTTCGCAGCGCTATCGGCTGATATTCACCAACGTGGTATGAAAGTGGTGTTGGATGCGGTGCTGAACCATACCTCGACCGAGCACGCATGGTTTGATAAATCACAGCAAGGCAATGGGGCGTATGGGTCGGTAGACAGCCCATATCGCGACTACTATTTTTTTGATGGTGCTAGTCAGGATTATGTCGGCTGGAAGGGCATTGATACGTTGCCGGTACTTAATTTCCATCACGAGCCAGTGCGTAACGAGATTTATCTCAATGAAAACTCTGTCATCAAACATTGGTTAAAACCACCTTATTCTATTGATGGTTGGCGTTTTGATGTTATCCATATGCTGGGAGAAGGGGAAGGGGCCGCGAATAATGCCCACTACGTAAAAGCGTTTCGTCATTCAATGAAAACGGTCTCGCCAGATTCTTACATGTTAGGTGAACATTTCTTTGAGGCGACGAGTTGGTTACAAGGCGATCAAGAAGACGGTTCAATGAACTATTATGGGTTCGCCCACCCAGTTAGGGCGCTATTGGCTCATAAGGACATTCAATTTGATCCCATTGACATAGATTGTCATGACTTCTTAGCTTGGTTGTTGGAGGCGCAAGCCAAAGTGCCGTGGGCCAACCAGTTGTCACAACTGAATCAACTGGACAGCCATGATACGGAACGGTTCTTGACGACATTGCATGGGGATTCACAAGCAGTCAAAATCGCGTCGCAACTGTTAATGACGTATGTTGGCACACCTTGTCTTTATTACGGCACGGAAGTGGGTTTGGAAGGAGGGCATGATCCCGATAATCGCCGATGTTTTCCGTGGGATAAGACAGTGGATAGTGATTGGTTAGTGTATTTTAAGCATCTAATCGCGGCAAGACGGCAGTTCAAAGCGTTACAGAAAGGCAGCTTTGTCACCTTGTCGGTGAGTGAGCAATGCCTTGTCTTTGCACGAGTACTCGGGGGGGAAGTTGTGATCAGCGGCTTTAACCTTTCTGATCGTGACATCACAGTGACACTACCGTTATGGAAGCTTGCCACCGATCTTCATGTAATGCATTGCTGGTGGACGAAGAAGTCTCAACCGGTTCAAGACAGTGCGTTTACCGTGACAATTGGCGGGAGAGGGTCAATACTGCTTGCCAACGCCGAAAGGTAATGATTGATGAGCCAACTCTAGTAATAAGCCGTTAGTTCTGGCAGTTAAGAATCTCCGGCTCTAGCACTTAATGATCACAGGGTCGTTGCACCATCGATTGCGTCACGATAGCGTTTTATATCGGCAACGATGGGTGCAGCGGTTTTGTGGATGCGAATTTCTCTAAATAAATCCATCGCCTGAGGGTATTGGTTGCGAAGATAAGCAAACCACTGCTTCACCCGGTTCGGATAGTATAAGCCTTTGTCACCTTTCATTTCATATGTGGAGTACTGCAATAATAGGTCAACGACCTCATGCCAGGGCATCACGGAATGATTATGTTTGACGACATTGCCTAAGTTAGGCACGTTAAATGCGCCTCGACATACCATCAATGAATCGACACCGGTGGTTTCAATACAGCGCTGGCCATCCGCGTAGTTCCAAATCTCACCGTTGGCTATCAACGGCAGTGACGTGCGTTTACGGATCTCAGTGATATAATCCCACTTAATTTCACTGGCCTTATACCCACCGCTTTTGGTTCGAGCATGAACCGTGAGTTCAGCTGCGCCGGCTTGTTCAATGGCGTCAACGATCTCGAAACAATCGTCTGGATTCTCCCAACCGAGGCGAATCTTCGCTGTTACTGGAATGGTAGCGTCGACGGCATCACGGCAGGCTTTAACGACTTGGTAGATTTGGTCAGGATACTGAAGCATGGCGGCACCACCGTTACTTCTGTTCACTAGTTTCGCTGGACAACCAAAATTAATGTCGATCCCCCTTGCCCCCATCTGTTCCGCTTTTACCGCATTTTCTGCCATCCATTGTGCGTGCTGGCCAAGTAATTGAATATGGATAGGCGTACCAGATTTAGTTTGTGACCCTTGCGAGAGTTCAGGGCAAATGCGCTGGAAAACGTGGTCAGGGAGACATTGGTCGCTAACACGCACAAATTCAGTGACGCAGAGATCATAGTCGTTAATCTCAGTCAAAATCTCTCGCATCAAATGGTCTAAAACACCTTCCATCGGACCTAGCACAACACGCATATTGGTACTCTCATAATTCTGGAGCGGCGATTCTATCTGGAAAGCGATCAAGAATCGACCATTGATGTATCGACACGCTCGAAATATACTTGCGGCAAACCTAAATACAGAATTGAACTTATGAACCTCATTCAATTGCCAGAAGCGTGGCAAGGCGAGTCGGCCGATTATCTAGAAGGGGCGATCTTAGCCGCAAACTTTACCGTATCTCCACTTGAGCCTTCGGTCTGGCTTGCGAGCGTGATTGCTGATTACGACAAGTCACAGGAAGACTGGGTCGTCGCACACTTAAATGCACAGTATGCGTATTTGAAAGCTAATCAGTACAGCCTTCTACCTAAAGTGGGTGAAAGTCGAGAGCGTTTAGCCGATTTTGCGCAAGGCTTTATGGTGGTTTGGGAGCATGTTGAACCGTTATGGCTAAAAAAGTCGCCCAATGATGGCACAATGCGTATGTTGCAAGCTTGGTTAACGACGCTAATGTTGGCGATTGATGAAGAGCAAACGCATGCGCAAATGACGGAAGCCGGGTTTGAGACCTTACCGCAACTTGAAGGGTTAATCCCACAAGTTGATCATATGATCAACGAGATAGCACTGGCCGCGGATGAGATGATGATTGGCCATCAGTCTCAGTCAGTCAATCCGTTTAAAGACACGGGACGAAATGACCCGTGTCTTTGTGAAAGCGGTAAGAAGTACAAAAAATGTTGTGGTAAATAACTTCAACACTAGTAATGAATGTACAAATTGTCGTTAAAAAGCCTCCTGTTGGAGGCTTTTTAACATCGACAGACTGGCTTCAATCAAGTGTCACTTATTGAAAACCTCGAGCACGTGAGCGGGTCTGCTTAGCACCTTGAGATAAAATAATGATCGCTAACACGAAAAGGTTACCCGCAAAAATGATGACAAGCCATTGCGGCATGGACAGTGTTAAAAACTGCCAAACAACTTTTGAACAATCGCCGTAAGCCTCGAATAGCCATGGTGCCCACTCATTGAGTGGTGCCCAATCCGGAAATGTGACGAAGAGGTCGCAGGTTTTGAATGGAGAGGGATTAAACTGGTAGTCGACATGCTCAAGAGCTAAGGTGAGGCCTTTTACCGCGGATGCACCCCATGCGGCAAACCCAACCCAGCGCAAGACGACATTTTTTGGATTGAGCATGCCAATAAACGCGGCACCTAAAATACCGAACATTGCCACTCGCTCATAGATACACATGACGCACGGACCCAGCATCATGACATGCTGAAAGAAAAGCGCACATAGTTCAAAGATTAATGTGCAAGCAAATAACAAAGCCCATGATAGACGTGTTGTTGAAAATGCTTTGATGTTGGAGAGAATGGTCACTGATTCGTCCTTGGAATAAAAAAAGCTCTGAATACTCAGAGCTTTTTATCGTGGATTAGTTTCACAATCAACTAAAAATTAATGCCCAGATGAGACTGCGGCCTCAATAACTTTACTTGAGTTCGCGACAATCCAGCCCGCGTCGTAAAACCAAGCGGTCATCGGTTCGAGCAAATAAACAATACCAAACAAACCAACAAGTGCCAGTACTAGGGTGTAAGGCAGTGCCATCACGACCATTCTGCCGTAAGACAAACGGATGAGCGGGGCAAGTGCTGATGTAAGCAAGAACAAGAACGCCGCTTGGCCATTTGGTGTTGCAACGGACGGTAGGTTCGTACCTGTGTTGATAGCAACGGCCAGCAAGTCGAACTGATCGCGAGTGATGATGCCTTCGTTGAGTGCTGTTTTTACTTCGTTTATGTAGACTGTTCCGACAAAGACGTTGTCTGATACCATCGATAAGATACCGTTGGCAACATAAAATAGCGCGAGTTGGCTGCTGCTATCTTCAACGTGAAGGACAGCATCGATGATGGGCTTAAACAAGCCTTGATCGATGATGACGGCAACAATAGAAAAGAATACCGCAAGTAGAGCAGTAAACGGCAACGCTTCTTCGAATGCTTTACCCATTGAATGCTCTTCGATCACGCCCGTAAACGCTGTCGCCAGAATAATGACGGAAAGGCCGATGAGGCCAACCGCAGCAAGGTGCATGGCAAGCGCCACAATTAACCAAACAGCGATAGCGCCTTGAACCCAAAGCTTTGCAACGTCTTGCTTAGTTCTAGATTTGCGTTCCTCTCGATCGAAATCAACCAAAATCTTACGAACGTTTTCAGGTAGCTTAGTGCCGTAGCCAAATACCTTAAATTTTTCAACCAACGCACAAGTGACAAGACCAAGTACGAATACTGGTGCAGTAACTGGTAGCATGCGAATGATAAACTCACCAAACAGCCACCCAGCTTGATCGGCAATAATCAGGTTTTGTGGTTCGCCTACCATGGTCATTACGCCACCTAGGGCAGTACCAACACCGGCATGCATGAGTAGTGAGCGCAAGAAAGCTCGATAGTCTTCTAAATCGTCACGCGTCAGTTCAGAGATTTCTTCATCGTGAGTATGATCATGAGAAGAACCTGACCCTTTGCCGGATGCGACTTTATGGTAGATCGAGTAGAAGCCTACAGCGACACTGATGACGACGGCAATCACGGTTAATGCATCGAGGAATGCGGATAAGAAAGCGGCGGTAAAACAAAAAGCCAACGATAAAATGATCTTGGATTGGATACCGAGCAAAATTTTAGTAAACATGAACAACAATAGTTGTTTCATGAAGTAGATGCCTGCCACCATAAACACCAACAATAACAATACTTCGATATTGTTGACTATTTCGTGTTTTACCATGGCAGGACTGGTCATCCCCATGGCGACAGCTTCTATCGCGAGCAGCCCTCCTGGTTGTAATGGGTAGCATTTTAGCGCCATTGCTAACGTAAAAATGAACTCGATAACCAGTAGCCAACCAGCTACGAAGGGATCAATCAGAAAAAAAACGATAGGGTTGATAATTAGGAAAGCAATGATCGCTAATTTATACCAATCCGGAGCTTTACCAAGGAAGTTCTTGATGAAAGCGTTTCCTAGAGACATCGGCATACTAATACTCTTTGTTGTTATTAATCGACAATTGCAAGGGTGCGTTGAGTATTTGAGAGGAAGTTCCAAACAAAAGTTGAACTGTAAAAACTTAGAAAACAAACATGGTTGCACGTTAGCGAATAACTGCGTTCACTTGCCAAGTCTCTCAGTTTTAAAGCACTCCTTGCTTCGACCGCAACTCTACTCTTTGGTTAAATTTAGTCAACAAAAATTACAATTTTAGGGGTTGATTTTTATAGTTTTTGCCAAAAACGCGATCCATGCAAGATAAGTAAATTGCGGTGTTTCATGCCTTGAAGTTAAACATCTGTGTGAGCATGGATTGTTTAAAATAAGACTCATCGATAATAAGGTATGTGAAGGGCGTAAAAAAGTAAGTTATTCTGTGCGAAAAGTATCGAACCTTCGGATATAACGTAATAATAGATATATTGAATTATAGGGACAAACTGCATGCGTACCAAGGCATGAGTATGTAGCAGCACTATTAACAGGAGCAAGTGATTCATATTCATCACCAATAACGGCACTTCGCTAATAAAATGTCAATATAGAGTCAATACTCTATATTTTTAATGTTACAGATATAAGTAGTGTAGGTTTACCAAATTCTTTAAGTAGTGGTATGATGAGTTCCATAACCAAATGAATAAATTAATTGGATAAACCCCATAATGGTGATTAAGGCGAAGAGCCCAGCAGGGTTCGCTGAAAAATATATTATCGAGAGTATCTGGAATGGTCGCTTTCCCCCTGGTTCAATTTTACCGGCAGAGCGTGAGTTATCAGAGCTAATTGGGGTCACAAGGACCACATTGCGAGAGGTATTACAGCGTCTGGCTCGAGATGGTTGGTTGACCATTCAGCATGGTAAACCAACAAAAGTGAACCAGTTTATGGAAACCTCCGGTTTACATATTCTCGATACGTTGATGACCCTAGATGCTGATAATGCAACGTCGATTGTTGAAGATTTGCTTGCTGCTCGAACGAGTATTAGCCCGATTTTTATGCGTTATGCATTCAAAGCGAACAAAGAAAACTCAGAACGCACTATAGAGGGTGTGATTGAGTCCTGTGAGAGCTTACTTAACGCAGAGTCATGGGATGCATTTGTTGCAACCTCACCGTACGAAGACAAGATTCGTCAGCATGTAAAAGATGAAACCGAAAAAGACGAAGAGAAGCGTCAGATCGCTTTAATTGCTCGCACGTTTAACTTTTATGATTACATGTTGTTTCAGCGATTAGCATTTCATTCCGGGAATCAAATTTACGGATTGATCTTCAATGGGGTTAAAAAACTGTATGACCGCGTAGGCACATATTATTTTTCTAACGCCCAAGCAAGAACATTGGCACTAAATTTTTATAAGGACTTGCTGGTTATTTGTGAGTCTGGTGATCGAGACCGTTTGCCGATGGTTATTCGCCAATACGGTTTAGACAGCGGCCATATGTGGAATGAAATGAAAACAACATTGCCAACGAGTTTTACTGAAGATGATGGTTAGGTTTTGGTAAAATTTTGTTCGTGTTATGTAAGAGAAAACGTTGTTTAGGTTTGAATACTTGCCGACGAAACAATAAAAAGCCG